>JBMNTS010000034.1:0-12793 GCA_050945855.1 Christensenellales bacterium
TAAGTTTTCTTTTGGCTTCCGCTTCGCTTTTACGGTAGCGGGCAAGCAGACCCAAAAGGTATTCTTTAGCCGAAATCCGTTCGTTATATATAAGGATTTCGCCCAATTCGTCAGGCGAAAAACTGCTTTCTGCGTTAATACCGAAGCGCACCAGCGTATCCAAGGCAAGAAAATGCTTTTGCCCCTCAATTACGATATCCGCGCCGTTTTTCCTTATTTTGAATTGCTCCGCTTTCATACCGCCATTATAACATATTTTCGGCACGCCGGGTTTAATTTTCCTTTTTGTGTGCATAATCAGAAAAACAAATTACTTGGAGGTAGCAATATGAATCTAACCACAAAAGACCTTACCGTTTTATCCGATTTGATGGAATATGAGCAAACGCTTTTTAAGCAGTGCAAGCAGCTGAGCGAGAATTTTTCGGACAGTTCATTTTCCGACCTTACCGACACCATCGCCTCTCAGCACAAAGAAAACTTTAACAGATTATTTTCACAATTAAATTAAAAAAGGAGAAAGAAAGATGAAATTAAGCGATAAAGACATTGCCATGGATTGGCTGCAGACAGAAAAAGGTCTGGTCAAAACTTACGCGGATATGATTTGCGAGGTCAGCAACGAACAACTGCGCACCACTCTTTTGGACTGCTTTGAGATAGCCAGCGAATGCCAGTTCGATTTATGGGAAAAAATGAGCGCGTCGGGCATGTATACCATCGAAAACGCCGATATGCAAAAGGTAAAAAAGCAAGTGCAAAAGTTTGACGGTATCAGAAAAGATATAGACAACCTGCATTAACCGCTATTAATCAGGCACTCTGCCCATTGTATGGGCAGACGATTACATATTGCGCTACCTTTTAACACGGGTAGCGCATTTGGTCTGCAGAAAGGTATCCGCGACAAGCAAGTGATTGGCGCCGCACTTTTTATCCTTATTATAAATGCAGTCCGCGACGCATTGCACCCAGTTGGGAGAGTCTTGCAAAAACTCTCTGCCCACTTCCAGTTCTTCAAAGGTTTGCTCGAGCGCTCCTCCCGCCCTTTTCATTTTAGTTACACATTTGCCCGCTTCATTGACGCTGACTACTCCGGCGTTGCAGTGATTGTTAAGATTATGCTGACAATTGGCCGTTGTGCATTTCAAATGATTCATCTCTCACCTCTCTTGTTTTGCTAGCATTTGCATTTCTTGACAAAAAATGCAAAATGGTGCTATGATATTTAAACAGGGAAAGGAGGGCGGTATGAAAGTCATTTTACTTCAGGACGTAAAAGGGCACGGCAAGGCGGGAGAATTGGTCACGCTGAGCGACGGCTTTGCGAAAAACTATATAATTCCTAAACAACTGGGGATAGAAGCGGATAAAAAAAGGATAAACGAATATCAGCAAAAAAAGCAAAAGGAAGCAAGGCTTGCGGAAGAAGCCAGGCAAAAAGCATTGAGCGAAGCGCGCGAGCTTAAGCAAAAAAGCATAGACGTGCCCGTAAAGTGCGGCGAGGGCAAAATCTACGGCAGCGTAACCAATCAGGACGTGGCAAAAGGGCTTGCCCTTTTGGGATACGATATAGACAAGAAGAAGATATCGTTAAAAGAACAAATAAAGCAGCTGGGTACTTACGAGGCGGAAGTAAAGCTGTATCCGGAAATTTCGGTTACCATCACTATCAACGTGGTAAAGGAAGACTGATTTTCATATATTAATAATTGCTTATTACCCGCTTAAAATAATTACGAGGTTATTATGAACGACATTTTATATATATTATGTTCGGTTTTGGTTTTGCCTGTACTGATTTATTCTATCAGCGCGAGCGCCAAGGTAAGAAGGATTTTTGACAAACACAATTCGGAGTATAACGAAAACAATTTTACCGCGGGAGAGGTAGCGCGCGCTATTTTGGACAGGGCGGGACTGCAGGATGTGGAGATAAAGCCCACCCCGGGCAGTCTTACGGACAACTACAATCCCAAACAAAGGACGGTTTTTTTATCGCAGACGGTAATCGACAGCCGCTCCGTTGCCGCAATAGGCGTGGCGGCGCATGAAAGCGGACACGCCATTCAGCACGCGCAGGGCTATGTGCCGCTAAGGATTCGCTCTTTTCTGGTACCATACGCCCAGATAGGAAGCAGGCTTGCACTGCCCCTTTTGATTATGGCGTTTATATTTCAAGGCTCCGCGCTGCTGGTGCCCAGAGCTGCGGAATATATTATAAGCGCGGCGCTCTTACTATTTGCTTCCACTACCCTGTTTACTTTTGTTACCCTGCCCGTGGAATTTAACGCAAGCCGCAGGGCAAAAGCAATCCTGGAGCAGGGCGGTATCCTTAACGCGAGGGAATTGTCGGTCGCAGGCGAAGTGCTCAACGCCGCCGCGCAGACTTATGTGGCAAGCTTCGCGATGAGTCTGATTCAGCTTTTAAGGATGTTTTTTCTGTTCAGAAGACGGTAAACGCATTGACTTTTACCATTCCAGGGTGATATAATAAGCCAAAATACATCTTTGATAAAGGAGCAAAATATGGCTTACAAGATTACCGATGAATGCATTAGCTGCGGAGTATGTCAGGAAGAGTGCCCGGTTGAGGCGATATCTCAAGGAGAAAATAAGTTCCAAATAGACCCCGAAGTCTGCTTGGAGTGCGGAGCGTGCGAAGGCGCCTGCCCTCAGGAGGCTATAGTAGCGGAATAGAAAGCTTATTCCAACTTAAACAAAAGGGGACGGCGCGCCGTTCCCTTTTTTGTTGCAATCATAGAAATTAAACTTAATGCCGACCGTATTATTCTTTTTCATAGCTGAAACAATATTCCGCGTGTTCCTTATCTTTATCAGGGAAAAACTTGCACGAAACCGCCATTATTATCAAGGACTGCGCCATGGTGATTACGCCTATCAAGGGGGAGCGCCCGATGCCCGCTTTAATAAACTGCATAGCGGTAGCGCCCTTGGGAGCGTCCAGCAGCGCGAATACGATTATTAAGGTAAAGGTGGTGACAAGCCCGCCGATTATGGACAGCCACGCCCCTTTTAAGCTGGCTTTTTTACTGTAAATCCCAAAAATATACGGACCTATAAAGCAGCCTGCCAGCGTGCCCCAGCTAAGACTCATCATGGTTACGATTACATCCAGCTGCGCTACCGCAAGCACCGCGGACAAAATTACGAATACGATGCAAAGCACGCGCAAAAGCAATTTGACCTTTTTTTCCGGAGCGTCCTTTTTAAGGTAGCCTTTATAAAAATCCAACGCCATAGCCGAAGAGCCGGATAAAGACAGACTTGCCAGAGTAGACATACTCGCGCTAAGCATCAGCACTACCACAAAGCCCAGAAGGGTGCCGGAGAAATTTGCCTGTATAAACATATTGGGCATAATCATATCCACGCCTCCCGCGGGCACGGACGCAAAAAACAATCTTCCGAAACTGCCGGAAAGATAAGCCCCTATTCCAATCACAAAAGCAAACACGGTACTTACTACGGTAGCTTGTTTTATGGCGTATTTGTTTTTGACCGCGTAATATTTATGCACGCATTGGGGCAGCGCCCAGACGCCGAAGGAAGTCAGGATAACTATAATAATAAGGTTAAAGCCGGGGGAATCGATAAACCTGCCCGAAGCGGAATTAAGAGAAGGGAAAAAGCCCTGTCCCATTTCCACCAGTTTCTTAAACCCTTCGCCGCCGTTCACCTGAGGGGCTCTGAGTAGCGCGAACACCATAAAGAATACCACCACGAACATTATCATTCCCTGGAAAAAGTCGCTTAGCGCGGTGGCGAAGTACCCTCCGGAAAACAGATACAGGGAGGTGATAACCGCCATTATTATTATGCAGTAGATAAAATCAATGCCGAACACCATTTCAAAAAGATATCCGATTCCCTGATACACCGAAGTGGAATAAGGTATAAGAAACACAAATATTATTATGCTGGAAACCAGGCGCAATCGGGTATCTTGGTAACGCTTTTCAAAAAACTGCGGCATGGTTTTAGCTTCGATTTTTCGCGTCACATATCTGGTCTTTGCGCCCAGCACCCTCCAGGCAAGAAAAGAGCCGAACACCGCATTGGCTATGCCGATCCATACCGCGCCCAGTCCCATGCCCCAGCCCAGCTTGCCGGCGTAACCTATAAATACCACGCTGGAGAAGTAAGTCGCTCCGTAAGAAAACGCGCTCATCCATCCGCCCAGCCCGCGGTTTGCCATAAAGAAGTTGTCCAGGGTATTGCTTTTTTTTCTGCTATAATACGCTATGAAGCCCAGAGTAAGCATATAAGCCACTAAAATGACGTAAGGCGCCGCGCCTTTTGCTACCGAACTGAGTATAAATAAATCATTCATAGCGTTTCTCCCGCAACAAGTATTTAAACAAAATTATAATATATGTTTGAGATAAATACAAGAAATTCTATACAGTTTAGCAAATTTATTAAAATTTTACCAAAAATGCCGTATATCCGGCGCGGAAAATATCGCATTGATTCTGTTCCGCCTTTCCGGTTGACAGCGGCGGCAAAGTAAGTTATTATGTCACTATAACTTGCGGAAAAGAATTAATGATTGATATTAAAGAATTTAAGAAGATGAACGCGTACGCCTGCGGCGACGCCTACGGCGGCGGCGTATATATGCTTATAGCTTCCTACTTTATGCTATACCTTACCGTTGTGGAACAGATATCCCCCGTTTGGGCGGGTACGGCAATAATGATAGGCAAAATATGGGACGGAATCACCGACCCCATAATGGGCGTAATAGTGGAAAGGACCAAAAGCAGGCTTGGCAAATGCCGCCCGTATATCGCTATTTCGGTTTTCCCCGTTTTTTTATCATTCTTTATGCTGTGGTACTCCTTCGGGTTAAGGACGGAAGTGCAAAAGGTGGTGTATTACACCTTTTCTTATGTCTTTTTCAGCACGGTTTACACCGTATTTTACATTCCTTACTCCTGCCTGCTTCCCCGCATTGTGGACAGCTATGACAAGCGCACCAATTATTCATCCATGCAAATGATTTACTCCGGCGTGGCAAGCGTTTTTTCCACCTATTTTTATGAGTTTATCATATACAGGGGGCACAGAGGGGAGGCGATGTCGCCCGCCCTCAAAGGCAATTTTGCCATAATGGGGTTGATTTTGGGAGTGCTGTTCGCCATACCCGTACTGATTACATTTTTGGGAGTCAAGGAAGAGCCCTGCCTTGTCAAGGATAAATCGGTTACCTTAAAGAGCGTGTTTGCCCAATACGGCAGCATATTGCAAAACAGCAGCTTCAGAAAACATTTATCAATGGGGCTTGCCGCCGGCTTTATCGGCAGTATGGTTACCATAGGTATGACCTTTTTTGCCTATATCGTGCTTAAGCAGGAGCCTGTTTTGGGGCTGACAGTAATTACGGTGGTGCTGACCATAAAAGGCGCGACGGAAATCGGATTTTTCCCCGTCAATGTGGTTCTGATGAAAAAATTCAACAAACACATGCCGTATAAAGTGGGCGTGCCCGTACTCATACTGGCTTGTTCGATCGCGCTTTTCATACCTATCGGCGGCGCCGCGTGGATATTTATCATCTCCATTTCTTTTCTGGGGATAGGAGTGTCCTCGCTGGCCTTTGTGTCTATGACCCTCTTTCCGGACATTACCGACGTGGAAGAAGCGATAAGCGGCAAGCGGCGGGAAGGGCTTATGGCGGGACTGTCCACCTTTATAAAAAAGGTCAACGCCGGCATTGCCTCCTTCATAGCCGGCGGCATACTGTCGCTGGTGGGACTGGACTCTTCCAAGCCCGAACAGGCGGTGCGCACAATAAAAACCATGTGGGGGGTAAAAATAATTTATTCGGTAATACCTATTATAGCCGCCGTGATTTTGCTTGCCATAACCCGCACCTTTAAGCTGGACAATTACAGTCACACCCTTATCAAAAAGGCGATAGGCGAAAAGCGGGAAAAAGGCTATACTACCCTCTCCGACAAGGAGGCGCAGCTTTGCGCCGGGCTTTGCGGACTTGCCCCGGACAAAATATGGCTGCTGAAGAACAGCTGCCAATCCGCCGATAATGAGGAAATTCTTGCGGAATCGGGCAAGCCCGAGTAATCAATTGACAAAGCCGTATAATTTAACTATAATTAAATACCGTGATAAATGCGTATCCGCGATAAGGATATGCACCCTTAGCTCAACTGGATAGAGCGTCGGTCTACGGAACCGAAGGTTGGGGATTCGATCTCCTCAGGGTGCGCCACAAAAAGCCGGGATTGCCCGGCTTTTTTAGTTGCCTCGCGCGCGAAAATTTTATGAAATGGATATTTACGACCTCCGACTTCAGCGGAACCAAATACGACACTATAGCGGACGCTCCCGCCGGCACCTTATACGCCAAATGGCAGGCGGTATTATAATCCGAATTGTGAACAGGCTATCTAAGACATTAGTATTTCTCTTGGCGGGCGGCAGACTATTTATTGACTATAAAACCGCCATTTGTTATAATTGTATTTGATTTATATTTCTAAACTTCAAAAAGGACAAAACCAGATGCAAAAATATCCGCTTAAACTTAAAGGTTATACCGCTGATTATATTTGGGGCGGAGAAAAGCTGGCGCGATTTTGGAACAAGGAAGGCAAGCGGATTGCGGAAAGCTGGGAAGTCAGCCTTTACCCAGGCAGGGAGAGCGTAATCGCCAACGGCTCTCTTGCGGGGACAAATCTAAGAGAGCTTTTGCAAAAAAAATCGGAATGGTTTGGCGCCGCTACGCGTTTCGCGGATTTTCCCCTGTTGGTAAAGATAATAGACGCCGCAAGCGATTTATCCGTGCAGGTGCATCCTTCGGACGAATACGCGCTTAAGGCGGAAGGCGGATACGGCAAAACCGAAATGTGGTATGTGGCGGAAGCGGAAAAGGGCGCGGCTATATATTACGGCCTAAACCGCAGCCTTACCAAGTCGGAGTTTTTGCAAAGCCTGCAGGACAATAAAATTGAAGAATTGCTTAATGAGGTAAAGATTAAGGAAGGCGACTGCTTCTTTATCCAAAGCGGAACGCTGCACGCGATTAAGGCGGGAGCGGTAATAGTGGAAGTGCAGCAAAACAGCAATCTTACATACAGAGTATACGATTACGACCGCTGGGACAGTTACGGCAACAAACGGGAACTGCATATAGAAAAGGCGGTTGAGGTAGCCGATTTTAAAAAAACGGATACCCAAATGATAAAAAACTATTGTTCCATACCGCCCAACACTCTCGTTTATCTTAACGGCTGCAATTACTTTAGCGCGTATACTGCCCGGGTTGAGGGCAAAATGGAGATAGGCGACAACAACAGCTTTTGCGCGCTGACAGCCTTGTCCGGCTCAGGGCATATAGGCGGCGAGCCCTTTGTTAAAGGGGACACGTATTTATTGCCTTGCGGGTATTTTGTTAAGGCGGAGGCGCGCGGCGCGCGGTTTATAATAACTAAGGTAGAGGAGTAAAAATGGAAAAACATTATTTAGGCTTAGATGTGGGCGGCACCTTTGTGAAAGGCGGAATCGTGGACGCCAAAGGCAATATTAAGTTTAAGAAAAGTATCCCCACTTATCCCGAAAAAGGCAGCGACGCCGTAATGGCGGATATTATCTCTCTTGCAAAGTCCCTGATATTTGACAACGGGCTGGATTACAGCGATATCGCCGCGGCGGGCATGGGCATACCCGGCAGCGTTTATTCGGAGGCGGGCGTGGTAGTGGACAGCTACAATATCCGCTTTTTTATGGTGCCTGTAGTGGAGATGTTTACCAAAGAAATTCCTCTGCCTACGGTAATTGACAACGACGCCAATGCGGCGGCCTTAGGCGAAGCGGTTTTCGCCAATGAGGAAGGCTATCGGCACATGGTCTTTATCACCTTGGGCACAGGCGTGGGCGGCGGCGTGATTATCGACGGCAAAATATATTCGGGCAACAAAAACGTGGGCGCGGAAGTGGGACACATGAGCATTATGGTGGACGGCAGAGTGTGCAACTGCGGCAATATAGGCTGCTGGGAGCAATACGCTTCGGCTACCGCGCTGGTGGCGGACACCACGGCAAAAATTGCGGCTTGCCCGGACAGCCTGCTTGCCAAAATCGCGCAAAAGGAAGGCAAGGTTACCGCCAAAACCGCTTTTGAAGCCAGACGGCAGGGAGATAAGGCGGGAGCGGAGGTAGTAGACGATTATGTCAAATACGTAGGCACCGGGCTGGGCAACCTTGCAAATATTTTTCGTCCCGAAGCCATACTTATAGGGGGCGGAGTAAGCCACGAAGGGCAATATTTTATAGATATGCTGCAGGAGTACACAACCAAATGCCTGTATTCCGCAAAGGCGGCCGCGGTAAAAGTCAAAAGGGCTAAGCTGCTTAACGACGCGGGCATACTGGGTGCGGCCGCGCTTGCCATCGAATACGCGAAAAAAATAAATGAATGAAAAACTGAAAGAAATTTTATTAAAAGTAGAAAAACCCGCGCGCTATATAGGCGGGGAATATAATACTCCTTTAATGCATAAGGGCGAAAAGGTAAGGGCGGCTATCTGCTTTACCGACATTTACGAAATTGCGATGAGCAATTTGGGTATACAGATTTTATACGATATTCTCAATTCTCACCCCGACGTGATATGCGAAAGGTGCTTTGCGCCCTGGACGGATTTTGCGGCCGAGCTTAAAAAAGCGGGTCTGCCGCTCTTTAGTCTGGAGACCAAAAAACCATTGGCGGAGTTTGATTTGCTGGGCTTTTCCTGCCAATACGAATTGTCTTTTACCAATATCCTGTATATGCTGGACTTGGCGGGCATACCCTTTTATTCCGCGGACAGAGGGGAGAATTGGCCTCTTGTCATCGCGGGCGGGCCTTGTATGGCAAACCCCGAGCCTATCGCGGATTTTTTCGATTTAATCGTAATAGGGGACGGGGAAGAAGTTTTTCTGCAAATCGCGCTGCTTGCGGCAAAATACAAAGGCGATAAAAAAGGATTGCTTAAGGAAGCCGCCAAACTGGGAGGCGTTTACGTCCCTTCGCTGTGCGAAGTGAGTGGGGGAGTATGCGTAACGCCGGTGAAAAAGGCGGTTGTCGCCGATTTGGACAAAGCGCCTTATCCGGAAAAACCTTTAGTGCCCAATATTCAGCCGGTGCACGACAGATTGACCCTGGAACTCTTCAGGGGATGCTACTCGGGCTGCAGATTTTGTCAGGCGGGCTTTTATTACCGTCCCATCCGCCTGCGTTCGAGCGCCACATTGCTTAAGAGCGCGGAGCGGCTTATAGCGGGCACGGGCAGAGAGGAAATCGGGCTTTCCGCCCTTTCCTCCGGCGATTATCCGGATATCGGGGGGGTGGTAAAGGGCATTACCGAGATTGCGCGCCCTCAGGGGGTAAGGGTGCAGTTGCCCTCCCTGCGGCTGGATAGTTTTGAGGCGGAAATAACGGGCGGGTCGCGCCTGTCCTCGCTTACCTTTGCTCCCGAGGCGGGCACTCAAAGGCTGCGTGACGTAATAAACAAAAATATCACCGAGGAAGATATCCGAAAATCCATGACGGCGGCGTTTAATCGCGGCTACCAGACGGTCAAGCTATACTTTATGTTAGGCTTGCCCACCGAAAATTACGAGGATTTGGACGGCATCGCGGAAACGGTCAGAAAAATAAGGGAGCTTTACTATAGCGTAAGACGGGATAAACGGATAAAAATTAACGTATCCGCCAATATTTTTATTCCCAAGCCTTTTACCCCTTTCCAATGGGCGGAGCAGCTTGCGGCAAAAGAAGCGCTTGACCGCTGTCTTTATCTCAGAGATAAGCTGGCGGATATCAAAGGCGTAAAATTCAGTTATTCGGACAACCGGGTGGCGGAATTGGAAGGCGTCATGGCGCGGGGAGACAGAACGCTGGCAGAAGTAATAGAAAAGGCGTATCGCAACGGATGTATTTTTGACGGCTGGAGCGAATACTTTAAGCCGGATGGCTGGGATAAGGCTTTCCAGGGCATAGATAAGGATAATTTTTTAAGGGAAAGGAGTACGGATGAAGCTTTGCCCTGGGATTTTATCGACATAGGCGTAAGCAAGGGCTATCTGAAAAAAGAATATAGAAAAGGATTGGAAGGAAAAACCACTCCCTCCTGTAAATATAAATGCACAGGGTGCGGAGCGGATACGCTTGCCTTATGCAAAGGGGGCGGCAATGATTAGCGCGAAATTTACCAAACTGGATAACGCCGTATATATTTCTCATATTGATATGCTTAAGATGATTACCTGCACTTTGCGCAGGGCAAACCTTAAGGTGGCATATTCGGGGGGCTACAATCCGCATCCGCTTATAAAATTCAGTCCGCCTATCCCGCTGGGGCTTCCAAGCAGGGCGGAGTATTTTACCCTGCAAGAGGAAAGAGAAACGGATATTGAGGAGTTTATAGCGAGGTTTAACAGGGCGGCGATAGACGGGGCAAAAATTCTGCTTGCGCAAAAGACCGCCACAGACCCCAATTTTGCCGGGCTCATCGTGCAAAGCGATTATCTGGTATGCGCGGATATCGTCCTCCCTTCCGGGATAGAGGAGTTGGGCAAATCGGATTGCGTAATAGAATACACGTATAAAGGCGTGCGCGCCCAGGAGGAGGTATCCTCCAAAATTTTCGGCATAAAAGCGGAAGAGAATAAATTGTATTTAAGGCTTGCCGCGGGAGGGGAAAACTTGAGGCTGGACAGACTGCTTGCCAAAATCAATGCGGATTTTCACCTTAATTTAGGCTTGGGCAATGCCGTCAGAACCGCGCAATACGTACTTAGCAAAGAAGGCGTTAAGGACGCGGATATATATTTGGGGGAGCTTGCGAATGAAAAGAATATTTGTTGATTACAGCAGATTCGTTACCACAATATTTATTTTGGAAAATGACGTTTTGGACAACCTTTTTTCCGCAAGCAGTAACCCGGACTTCAATATAGGCAACATTTATTGCGCAAAAGTCCTCTCCGTTTGCGAAGGGCTGGACTGCGCTTTTCTGGATATTGACGGCAAAAAAGTTTTTATGGAGCACAAGGCGGATACTTTTGATTTCGGGCCTATGCGCAAGGACATGCGCGCGCCGCTTAAGGAAGGGGGGCTTGTCCTTGTCCGCCTTACCAAGGAGGCGGTCAGGCAAAAGGGGGACAGAGTCGCCCCGGATATTACGCTTGCGGGCAGGACGCTGGTTTTGACGGACTCCAAAAGGGAAGTGGCTTTCAGCGGCAAGCTGGAGCGGGACGAGCATATCTGCGAGGTCGCGCGCAGGCTGGGGGAGAATAAAGACGAGAACGTGGGCTTTATTCTGCGTACCCAGGCAAAGGGCTATTCAGCGGAGTACATACTAAGGGAAGCGGAGGCTTTGACCAAAAAATATTTTGAGCTTATCCGAAATTTTGCTTGCCGTACCTCCACGGGACTGCTCTATGCGGAGGACGATCTGGTGGCCGTCAAGTTCCGCGATATAATATGCAAGGAGGACGATATTGCCGAGGTGCTGGTCAACAGCGAGCGGCATTACGATTACCTTAACGCTCTTTGCGAGGAGGAACTACCCAACCTGAAGGGCAAGGTGTTTCTTTACGAGGGCATAAGGACTATGTATACCCGTTTCAATCTGTCCGAGCAGATAAAAAGCATTACTTCGGACAGAGTGGCGCTGAAAAACGGCGGCAACCTTATTATAGAAAAAACTCAATCCCTGATTACGGTGGACGTCAATTCCGCCCACTGCCTGCACGATGACGCGGAAAAAACCGCTTTTGAAACCAACAAAGCGGCGGCGGAAGAGTTGGCAAGGCAGATACGCCTCAGGGATTTGGGCGGCATCATTATAGCGGACTTCATTGATATGAAGGAAAAGCAGCATAAAACGGAGCTGATAGAATTGCTGAAAAAGCATACCTCAAGGGATTATTCCGCCGTTAAGGTGCAGGGGCTCACCCGTTTGGGGCTATGCGAAATTACAAGGGAGAGGGTGCGCAACAATTACGAGAATATCGCTTATCAGGACTGCCCTTATTGCGACGGCAGAGGCGAAATTCAAAGCGACCTGCTGACGGCGTATTTTATCAAATGCGGCATTTGCGAGCTTGCATACAAGACGCAGGCCAAAGAGATAGGCGTGTATTTGCATCAGCGTGTGCTGGATTTTATTACCGGGCGCGATTTCTTCTCCGAATATTTTGAAAGCTGCTTAAAGGGAATTAAGATTTATCTGCTGCCCCAAGCCGACGCAAGACAGGATTATTTCCGCTTTGATCTGGTATTGGGCGCGGAGGATAAGAAAAATGCGGTATGCTGCTGCGCCCGTACTTGATTTTAGCGTGACAAACCGCTATAATAATAGCAACGCAGGAGAAAAAAATGAAATATTACAACAGGGAATACGGCTTTAAGGGCCGCCCTCCCTTTTTTAAGGATTATTTTGAGGTCAGCGATACCGGTCCCAGGATAAACATCAGCAATTTTCCCTGGGACAGCATAGCGGGCTACGGACTGCATTACAGCGAAAAAGCCGGCGTTGCCCTGATAGGCAGAAGGGGTACGGTCTGGGGCGCCAAAATCATTTGCCTGCAAAGAGGCAAATGGGTGGAGCATCAGTATATCACCAATTTTAAGGGCGAATATTTTACCATAGGCAGCGACAACAAGTTCGCGTATTTTACCGTGGGCGATATAGCCGCGAGTATAGTCGCTTACAAAAAATCCGCGCTGGTTATGAGCCTGTCCGCCATAAAAAGCACAAGG
>JBMNTS010000035.1:0-12438 GCA_050945855.1 Christensenellales bacterium
CATGGATTTTGTCTTATAGGCGACATAGCCGAACACTATGCCCGCGGGGATGGCGGAAAAGGTTTCGGCAAACGGCTTGCCGAAGCTCGCGATTGAGGTATGGATAAGGGCGGAAACCATTGTGGTAATCGCGACTGAGAGAAAAACACCGCTTTTTTGAGTGGAAAAAATCCCCACGCCGCGGAACAAAAACTCCCAGCCCACATAATAGGCGATATAGGATAAATAATACAGCAAAATATATTGGAAAGGCATATCGAAAAGCCCGCGCGCAAGAGGATAAGTAGCAGCCATATCCTTATCGAAAGCCGCCGTCAACCCCGCGAGAACACATATCGGCACACCGATAAGGCATAATTTCAGCCCCAGCTTAGTCTCGCCCTTGGACAGCCCGTAATCGCGCAGACGGCCTTTAAGCCCGAATTTTACAAACAGCAGTCCGCCTGCAAAAAAGAGGGGCAGCGGCATAAAATTGTGGTAAATGTATTTCCAATAGCCTCCATTGTCTCCGAAAGCCTTGACGAAAAATGCCTGCGTGCCGAAATAGCAGTAAACGGTCACTATTAAAGTAATGAACAAAATGCCTTTTACGGCGTTCTTGTCCGCTTGCCCCCAAAGTCTTTTAATTTCCTGCATATACTGCTCCTTATAATGTATTAAACCATTCGACGGTGCGCCTTATCCCTTCTTCCATGGAGACTTTTGGCTCAAATCCGAATTTATCTTTGGCTTTTTGTATGGAGAAATGATAATCACTGCAATTTTGGTAAGTTGAGAATCTGGTAATAAGCGGTCCTTTTTTGCTGCGCACCAGTTTATAGCAGCCCTCGACTAAGGTGGCAAAAGGCTTGGCAATAAAGCTTGGCAGACTCATAAACTTAGGTTTTACCCCAAATTGTTTTGCCACTGCGGTAAAATATTCATGCAAGGTTTCCCCTACGCCGTCCGTAATGTTGTAGTCCTCGTTCCACGCCCTTTCCTGAGTGCCCGCCGACACGATGGCGTCCGCAAGGTTTTCCACATATACAAAGCAGCTTATGTATTTGCCTTTGTCGATATAGGGCATTTTGCCCTGCTTAATCAGCTTGTAAATATGGTTGGAAGAGGTAAAGTCATATTTCCCGTATACATTGCCCGGGCGCACCACAACATAGGGCAGCCCCATTTTGCCGCAATAATCCATGACCATGGTTTCCGCCCTTAATTTGCTTATGGAATACGGATTGCGGAAAGGTATTTTCTCGTCCTCTTCTTTTAA
Organism: Christensenellales bacterium; assembly: GCA_050945855.1. Classification (GTDB taxonomy): domain Bacteria; phylum Bacillota; class Clostridia; order Christensenellales; family DTU072; genus CAYSNP01. The sequence goes on from JBMNTS010000035.1 coordinate 1,259, forward strand.
ATCCCTGTAGCCGCGGTAACCGTATACCGCCACCGAACTCAAATATAAAAAGGCTTTGCTCTTCGCTGCAAGCGCGTAATCAATAACCCTGCGCGTGCCGTCCACGTTGACGCGGTCAAAATCCGCGATATCCCCCCATACCGTAACCTTGCCCGCAATCTGAAAAACATAATCGCAAGGCGGAAGGACACTAAAGTCAAAATCGTTTATTCCGCCTTTATGTACTGTTACCTTCCCTTCCTCGATTAGCTGCAGAAGCTCTTTGTTTCTGGGCTTTTCGGACATATCCACGCCGATAACCTTATGCCCTCTTTTGACCAATTCCAAAGCTACGAAAGAGCCGATAAATCCGTTGATACCCGTTACCAATGCAGTTGCCATATCTCCTCCAAAAGTTTAATTTACAATAATCAGTATAACACAAAAAAATAGCTTTTCAATCTTCAATTTACAAAATGAAACTGTATAAATTCAAAATTTCATATTTGCATTTTTTCTGCAAGTTTATTATTCATATTACTAAAAAATACAATTCCGCTTCAAAAAGCCGCATCGCTGATGCGGCTGCCGGCTTTGGAAAAGGAGTGATTATTGCGCGTCCACCCAGATTGCGCCCGCGTAAACACAGCGGTTGTTAGCGCCCGCTATCCTAAGCACATAAAAGTCCTTGCCGCCCGTATTGAGCTTGCCCGGGTCTACCGGATTGTCGCTGAATTCGTTTAAATAATACTTTCCGTTTGAGGATATGCATTTGTCGTAGCTTGCTCCCGCGACAGGGGCGCTGTCCTCAATGACAATTTCCTTAACGGGCGAATTTATATCGACAGATGCAAAAAGCTCTCCGTTTTTGAATATCTCCGCCTTGGCCGCCCAATTGGGTCGGAAATTTAGGGAAACAAGGGAAGCGGCGGATTGCATTGTCGCTCCCGCGGGCGCCCCGTCCTGGGCTATTAAAACCCTTATTGTCCTCATTTCGTTTACGGAGGATACCTTTGCAGTGGAATCCGCGCCCACGCTTACGCCGTTGACGGAAAACTCTAAAAAGGGACGGCCGAAATCGGAAACGGCGTATACCTTTGTGTTATACAATCCGTCAAACACGGACTGCCTGGTCAGCTCTTGCGCGCGTACCGCGGTAATGCCGGAAGGATAAATTTTATCCGTAACCACCGCCCAGCCCGTGCGCGGATAATGGTAGCCCACATTTACCCCCGCATGGGTAAGGTTGTGCCCGGGGTTGCCCGCGTGCTCGTCGCTGCCGGCGTAAAGGGCAAGGTTATGCCCCATTTTCAAAGCGTCCATAATGTCGGTACCGTATACTTCACCTTTTGGCGGCGCGTCCATGCCCAAATAATTCAAAGGGTCATGATGCTGGAAAAGGCTTTCACCGTGCGTGGAGACGACTTCCGCCATTTTAACATATTTGGGATTGATAAGCGACCAGTCCTGCGGGTATAGCCTCTTTGTCGTGTGGTGGGGCAGGGCGATAACCCGGGAGCCTGTCCTCGCGGTAAAGCCGTCCAGCACCTGCCACAAATGGTCTATATCCGACCACCTGCCCGGCTTCATCTCGGGATAATGGGGTATGCTGTCGCCGTCGAACACCAGCGTGTAATGCCCGGTGTCCACATTGGTCCATTCCACTCCGCAAAAGGCTGCGAATCTGCCCGGCTCGTACGCGGCGTTTACGGTATCCTCAAGTTTTGAGTAACGGCTTTTTTGCCATTTCATAATTTCTGTGTGGTCGGTCAAGGCAAAGTAATCCAGCATAGCCACGTTTTTGGCGTAATAGGTATTATGCTCAGCCGTCCCCGCGCCGTCGGAAAGGGCGGAATGGGTGTGTATATCCCCCCAATAAATCATTTCCGCCTCCGCGGATTCGGGATAAACCACTATGGGATTGCTGTAAAAAACACAATTTTCGTAAGGTATTTTTTGATTAACGTGTGCATCTTGCCCGGAAACATCCCTTACCCGCACAAAATGTATGCCCGGCGTGGATATGCTCATTTTGAAGGAGGCCTTTCCGTTGTCCTTGCCGTCTTGTATCATATACGCGGCGCGCAGGTTTATGAAATTCTTTTTCTGTCCGCTGAAGACGTAATTCCGGGGCAGAGAACATTGTACGTCGGCTGCTTCCATTTGCTCAAAGGTATCCGGAGAATATGATTCGACCTCAAATTCCACACTGCCCGAATATACCGCGCTCAACCTCTCGAAAGCGTCCCATGCCTCAACGGTCAAATCAAACTCTTCGCCGATTTCCGGAGTCGTGGGCGCGTGTACCCACAGCATGCGGGGCTTGTTATCAAATATTACCTTTAGATTCATATTGGGTATCCACCAAAGCACAAATGGCGCGATAATCCCTATGATGACTGCCGCCGCGATTATCTTGTTCCTGTGCGCCGCAAGCCCGGCTACCTTGTCCATAAAGGCGGATTTTTTATTGTAATACCTGAAGAATCTTCTTACGACAAAAAACGCCCCCGACAAAATAAAATACAATCCCAATCCCGAAAATACGGTAATGCATATCATATCCAGCGGAGCCAATATTTTTACCGTTATCGCAATAAAAGCGCCCAATCCCGCAAAAAAAGAGATTGCCGCTCCGCTGATTTTCCAATACAGCTTTTTGTCAAAAATAATCAATACTATTCCGATCAGTATAGCAATAAAGGAAAAGAATTGAAAAATGGCCGTCAATACGCCCGCTATAACGAATACCGCGCGCGCGATATTAAGCGCAATCTTCTTTATTCTCTCTTTTTCCATAACAAACCCTCCAAAACATTGGGCTTAATTAGTATTTTATATTATCCGACTACCCTTGTCAAGAAAGGTTATTTTGACATATCTTTGTTTAAGGTCAAAAAGGGAGCAAATTCCAATCTAAAAACAACAAAAACCGCACGGACTTTCCTGCGGTTTTTTGGCGTTCCCGGCGGGAGTCGAACCCACGGCCTTTCGCTTAGGAGGCGAACGCTCTATCCTGCTGAGCTACGGAAACATAATTGCTTTATTAGTCTTTTGCTATGACAATAATAATACCCGTTATGGCGCCGATTGTCAAGAAAATTGGGCGATATCCGAACATTTGCCGCCTGTGGTGCGTAAATATTATGGGCAGCCTTGAAACGGTAATGCAATTTGAGCTCTTGAATTTGAAGCGCAAATAAATTATAATATAATCGGATGGTATGTTAAGAGGGGTTTTTCATTTGATAATCCGAAAACTTACACTACAGAAGCAGCTACATTCTTTATGCTTTCCGCATACAGATTAAATGGGTCAGAACGAGAGGAAGCCCAAGACGGTAATGAGCAATTGATTCTTTACGCCAAATGGGCGAAAGTCAATACACAATAAAAAAATATGGAATTTTACGGTAAAACTTTAGTTTTCGGTATTGAAATTTGACTTGCCTCGCGTGTATAATATCATTATTACATTTTTTCTTTTAATACAAAGGAGCTATAAATAATGAAAAAATTTGTTGTGTCTTTTCTTTGTATCGTTGCAATTATCTCAAGCTTGTTTCTTTTCGGCGGATGCAATAATAATGAGCCGCTCTTGATTGTATACCTCGGAGATTCCATAGCGGAAGCGCTGGCAGGGCCTTCTCCCCTGTCCGAGCGAGAACATTATGGGTATTACGGGGTTATAGGCATACGCAACGAGTATACTTACCGCAACCGCGCGGTTTCCGGCAGCCGCTCCGCTGATTTGCTGAGATACATTCAGAAGGATGACGAGGACGCGAGAATTCTGCGGACATTGCTTAAGGATGCCGATATTATACATATCTCCATTTTGGGCAACGACTTGCTGCTGTCCGATTTGAGCGGAATTCTGATAGCCGCGCTGGACGAAGATTACACCAAAGTTGATCAGATAGTGGAAAACGCCCGTGAAAACATAAGCGGCATTGTGTCTACCCTGCGGGAATATAATTCGCACGGCGTGATAATTTTTCAGAATGTTTACAATCCCATACATCCGGATTCCTTACTGCTGAACGAAGAAATGCATGCGGCAATGGAGGAGCGCGGAGTTGCGCCCGAGGAATACAAGGTATACGGCGATATTATATTAAATAAGGTTAACGGCGTGTTGGATGAGTACGCGGAGGCGCACCCCGGAGAAATACAGATAATCAATGCCCAAGCAAGGTTTAACGAGATATGCGACGAATTCCCCGAGCGCGGGCTAAGGCTGCAATGTCACGACGGCGTACATCCGTCCAGCTACGGGCACGCCGTGCTCGCGGATTTATGCCAGGAATTGCTTGAAGAGCTTGAGCTTGCGGACAAGGCGACCGCGCTTAAAAATTACAAGAGCTTAAGGATAGAACAGCTGACCAGAATGTATAAGGGCACTTCGGTCAATGTGCGTTCGGTTAAAGCCCAAATAAAGAAAGCGAAAAGCTGCGAGGAAGTGACCAATATTTACTTTGACGCCACAGCAGGGGTTACCCCTAATTATTTTTAAGGACAGGAGAAAACAGAAATGAAAAAAACAATTTTGGTTGTTATTACAATTATCCTTATGTTTTGCAGTATCTTTGTTCTTTCCTCTTGCGACTCTTCCACCTGGGTAATCGAAGAGGATACCATGTTTTATCTGGACTCCAATCAGGAAAGTACCATAAAGGGCATACCCTTTTTGCTTGCTATCGACAAGAGCAAAAGCGGAATACTGCTGAGAAAAGACGGCACCGCCACCGTGACGCTTATCACAAATTCCTTTGTGTCTACTCTGATTGGTGCTATACCCGACCTCGATTCGCTACAGCTTGATGTGGAAACAAAACTTATGCTTAATTCAATTATCTCCGATTATTTCCCCGGGGCTTCCCTTGACGACATTCCCGGCGCTCTGGAGCGACTCGAAAAAAGCGTCAACTTAAAACTGCTGGGAGCGGACGACCCCGATTTTAAGAGCGCGCTGGAGTATTTCGGAGAGACGGGCACCCTGCCCGAAAACCTCAGCATCCCGCAAGGACTGGGGATAGAATATAACAGCAAATACTATTTTCAAAAGGTGAATTCGCCTTATTCCGGCGAATACATTTCGCTTAACCTGGGCAAACACGAGAAGGGCGGCGAAGCCCCTATTCTTCTTACCCTTACCCAAAACGAGGAAGGCAAGAGAATGCTTACCTTCAGGTTTGAAGTGCTTGGTCTTTACCTTTCCGCCACCGAGAAATAGGAAAAATATTGGCTAAACTAAAAAACTGCCGTGCCCGGCAGTTTTTTTATGCATTAAAAGCAGTTACTTTGTAAAAGTCTCTATTCTCTGAATCCACTGGTTTACGGCATCCGCCTCATAGGTCTTGGGGATATCAAGAGCGGCCTGCTTGGCATCCTTGGACCTCTTGACAATACCCTTCATCCTAAGCAGTAATAAGGGACGCTGCCAGCCTTTTTTAAGTTTATCCAGTATGGCCTTTTTATCCAGCTTGATTTCCTGACCTACCGCTCCCGCGCCGAGTTCCTTTTTGCCCAGTATGCCTTTGCCGAACAAGAAGTTAAGCTCCTTTTGCGTGCAGCCTAACAAAAAGTTTTTCAGTATGTAGATAGATATCATCTTGGAGCCTATCTCGGTAAAATACTTTACCTGATAATCCCAAATATTCTTTTTATCCCATTTTTTCGCGTTAATGAGGGTGTCGGCCAGCATTTTGCCCGCAATTATCGAATTGGTTATACCGGAGCCGTTCATAGGTATGGGCATGGATGCGGAATCTCCTACCAAAGCGAAGTTATTACCCACTATAAGGGGCAGGGTGGACTTGAGCGGAATGTCGCCGGCGTATCCCCCCCTAATCAGCTCATAACCTATGCAGGGTTGCGCTTTTCTTAGTTTTTCCAGGGTGTAATCCAGCCTTTCATTATCCAAAGGCTGCACCGCGCCTATTATTATATCCGCAAGCCCCTCGTTTTCCTTAAACCATGCCAGCCCTTTTATGCCTTCAAACATAAAATAAAAATTAAACCTGTCCGGATTAATGATTTTGGCATTGGGCACCAGATTATAATAAGCCCGATATGCCCAGAAAATATCGTTTTCGCCGTAATTGCTTTTGATATTGTAGTCCTGGGGTAAACTTTTGATAAGCGGCGAATACAAGCCGGTGGCGTCAATCACAAAATCGGCGGCCTTTTCGCCCTGCGCGGTTACGATGCCCGCGACCTTATTGTTTTTGACCAGCGCGCTCAGCACTTCCACGTTAAAATGAAAGACCACGCCTTTGTCCAGCGCGTTATCAATCAGATATTTGTATAAAACTTTTCTGTCGATAGAATACTCACGGTGAGAGGGGTCAATGTCAATGGAAACCTGCGTTTCCAGCGAAGGCGGGAAAAAGGTGGAGTCTTTTCTTACCGTATAATCTTTTTGGTCAACCTTGATGCCCGCATATTCAAAGGTGTTATTGGCAATCGTATCGTGCCAGTCGTAACCCAGCTCTTCTCTTTTTCTTTTTTCAAAAACCTCTACGCTGTAGCCTTGCTTTGCCAGATACGCCGCAGCGGTAATGCCGCCGTGTCCCGCTCCCGCAACAATAATTTTCTTCATAATTTGTTCTCCTTTGGTCTAGTATATTATAGCAGGACCTGCTTGTCAATAATCAAGCCGGAAAACAAAGGCGATATGCCCGTGATTTTTAACAAAATGTTTAATTTGCTTTGGCGGACAGATAAAACAGAGGTGCCGCGGCGGTAATGCCGCGCCACCATTTGCGCCTTGCTTTAACCCGGGAACAGCCCTTAAGCCAAATAAATGAAAAGAGAAAAATTATATGAACAACGTCGTGCCCGCGTTTTCGTTTTTGCTGATATAGGTAGCTACGCCGGCGTAATCTATACCCTCAATCAATTCTTCCTTTTTTATACCCATAAGCTCCATGCTCATTGTGCAGGCAATCATCTTTACCCCCGCCGCCTGCGCGTTTTTAATCATTTGCGGCAGGGAGTCCACGTTTTTCTTTTTCATAATGCCTTTTATCATCGCGCTGCCCATTCCTGCCATATTCATTGCGGAAAGGGGCAGCTTGTTCGCGCCGCGGGGCATCATTTTGCCGAACATCTTTTCGATAAAATTCTTCTTGACCTGTACTTTTTCCGCTTTTCTCAGCGCGTTCAGACCCCAAAAGGTAAAGAACATGGTGACATCTTTGCCCTGAGCGGCCGCGCCCTGGGCTATAATCATGGAAGCCAGCACCTTATCAAGCGCGCCGCTGAAAACGACTATGGTCGCGTTTTTTTGTTCAGTGGAAGGAGTATGTTTGCCCTTGCCCTTGATTATGTCGGCGAATATCTTTTTGTCCCTGATTTCCAGTTTTTCTAAGGTGTGTCCGTTGGTATCGCACCAGTTTTCCACGTCGGCGGCAAAGCCGGAATCCGTCGCGATGATACGCACCTTTTCCCCTATGGATAACGCCTCCACCGCTCTGTAAGTGGACATCAGCGGTCCCGGGCATTGCAGACCGGTTACATCCACTTCCTTTATTTGAGTTTTTTGCTGAAGGTCGTTTACTTCCGGCTGCTTTAACCGTTTTTTGGCTGTGGGCTTGTAATGATACATTTTATAAGTAAGATAACCGCCGGAAAGGTTGTAAAGATTGGTAAAACCGTAGCCGGACAAAATCCTTATTGCAAGATATGCCCTCAGTCCTACCTGACAGGTAACGTAAACAGGCGCGTCCTTAGCAGAGGGAATCTTGCCGATATTGTTCCTTAGGGTATCCAATTCCAGATTTATGGAGCCCTCTATATGCCCGTTGGCATACTCTATGGGGGTTCTCACATCTATTAGGCAGCCTCCCGCCTTTACTATATCGTCAATCTTGTAATGATACACGGGCTTGTACGCCCCTGCTTCTATATTTTCGCCGATGTAGCCTAGAATATTTACGGGGTCTTTGGCGGAAGAGTATGGCGGAGCATAACAAAGCTCCAGGTCGCTTAGGTCAGACACGCTGCCCCCCAGGCGCATTGCGGCGGAAATAACGTCTATACGCTTTTCCGTGCCCTCTCTGCCTACCGCCTGCGCGCCCAATATCCTGCCCGTATTTTCCTCATATAACAGCTTTAGCGAAATGTTGGAGGAATCGGGATAATAGCTTGCGTGATTGGCGCGGTGAGCGTGAATCGCCTTGTAAGGGATATTCCTTTCCCTCAACGTCTTTTCGTTTAATCCAACCGAAGCCGCGGTAAGGTCAAACACCTTGACCACGCTTGCGCCCGCAATCCTTGCGGGTTTTATCTTAATTCCCGAAAGGTGGTCGGCAAGCAGCCGCCCCTGCCTGTTGGCTCCCCACGCAAGAGGTACGGAGTGAGGCAATCCGTCTATTGGATTGATGACTTCTATCATATCTCCGATTGCGTAAATATCCGCCTCCGGCTTCCCCTTTTCATTCAATGTATTAAAGGTATCCGTTACCTGAAGGTGTCCGCGTTCGCCCGACTTGAGCAAGGCGGAGGAGGCAAGCGTATTTTCGGGAGCAACGCCTATAGCCAATATCGCTATGTCACACTCAATCGTCCTGCCGCTTTGCAAAACTACGGTTTTGCCGTTGTCTGAGAAAGCCTCGACTTGCTCTTGCAGCAGAAGCTCGACGCCGTGCGCGCAAAGCTCCGCATGCACAAACTGCGCCATCTCAAAATCCAATTGCCTCATTACCTGCGGAAGTTTTTCAATCAAACTCACCTCTAAGCCTTTTTCCGTTAAATTCTCCGCCATTTCCACGCCGATAAAGCCGCCGCCCACCACGACTGCTTTTTTGGCGTTGTTTTGGTCGATGTAGTCCTTAATCGCAAATGTATCCGCAATATTGCGCAAGGTAAACACGCTCCCTGCGGTATCAAGCCCCCGAATGGGCGGCTTAACGGGTTTTGCGCCGCAGGACAATACCAGCTTGTCGTAATCCTGCTCATAAATCGCGCCCGTTTCAAGATTTCTGACCTTAAGTTTTTTGTTCTTCTTATCGACGGCAATTACCTCATTTTTTACGCGGATATCCAGATTGAAGCGTTTGCCCATCTCTTGGGGCGTCTGAATTATCAGCTTGTCCCTGTCCTTGATTACTCCGCCTATATAATACGGCAAGCCGCAATTGGCATACGATATATACGCGTCCTTTTCCAAAATGATGATTTCGTGATACTCGGACAATCTCCTTAGGCGCGCGGCAGCCGTCGCTCCGCCCGCGACTCCGCCGACTATTACTATTTTCATAAGAATCTCCTTGAAAATTGTTATCTTAATTATATAGTATTAAAGAATTGGTTTTCAATTTCTTTTACCAATTATTATTGTAAAGTACAGGAATTTTGCAAAAAAACGCTAAATGTTATCCCTCCGCTTTGGGATAAACCGGTTTGGAATCCCTTATTACCGCGGGCGCGCCATACTTGTTTATCTCGTGGTCCCGGGCGTTGCCGTCGATAATATGCTGGACACGCACCCCTTTGGCTACCAGACTGTTGGATATTATCAGCCTGTGACACTTCCAGGGTACGCTTTCCGCGCACATAACGCAGGTTGTCTTTTCCCGCGCTATTTTTATCAGTTTATCCAGCCCCCGCTCGTACTCCTCGGTCAGCGTATAAGCGGAATAATTTCTGAACGCCTCGTTTTCCCATCCTTCCGTCAATGCCTCGTCCGCGCCTTCCGTTTTGCGCCTGCGCCCGCCCAATTGGGGGATATGAGCATAGCCTATGCCGTTTTCCGCAAGCCATAATTCCATATTCTCCTTATTGAAATGAGGGTAGCGCCTGCTGCCCGGATAAGAGCGGACGTCGGCGATTACCTTTATTTCGAAAAAATGCAAAATGGAAAGGAATTGCTGCTTATCATATGTGGAATGACCTATTGTGTAAAGCTCCGCCTGTTTCTCCATATTATAATCTTGCTTTATTAATATGGTTTATATACGGCTATGTTAAAAATTATCGCCGACAACGCTTATCAGTTACGTGTTTCTGGACTTTACGGGGTAGTCGGGCTTGATTACCTCGCGGCTGCGGGCAATGCAAAAGCTTTTCGCAGGCAAATCCTTGGTAAGCGTGCTTCCTGCCGCTATAAAAGCGTTATCGCCTATTGTAAGCGGGGCTACCAGATTGCAGTTGGCGCCTATGAACACATTTTTGCCCACCGTCGTTTTATGCTTGTTTTTGCCGTCGTAATTGGCAAAGACGACTCCGCAGCCTATATTAGTGCCCGAGTCCACAAAGCTGTCACCGATATAAGCCAGATGAGCGGCTTTGACGTTATCGCGCAAGGTGGATTTTTTTATTTCCACATAAGGGCCTACTCTGCAGTTATCCCCGATTACCGCGCCCGGCCTCAGACAAGTAAAAGGCCCTATCGTACACGCGCTGCCCACTACGGCGGATTGAGCGAATGCGGAATATAGCTTGCTGTTGTCGCCGATTTGGGTATCCATAAGCTCGGTAAATGGGAAAATCTCTACATTGCTCCCGATACGGGTACCGCCTTTTAAGCAAACCATGGGATGAATAATGCTCCCTTCGCCTATGCTTACGGTGGTATCTATATGCGTGCTTTCCGGATGAATTATAAACACGTTATTATGTGAGAGGCGGTAAAGGGTTTGCTTTTTGAGGTAGTCATAGATTGCGCTGATGTCGCTTGCGCATTGCACCCTGATGGCTTTTGGGTCGTTGCATATTACCTCTTTTTCACCGGCGGAACGCAGATTTTTTAGATAGCCCGCCCCAATCTTAAGCATACTGAAAGGAGAGGAGGTAATCTCAGAGCGCTTTTCCGCCAGAAACCGCATATCGCATAAAGGGGTATCCGTATAAATGAGAGCCAGAAAATCCGCGCCCTCTTCGCATACGTCATTTGCGTCCGAAATGAGGAGCGCGTCGGGAAAGTTGTATAATGCGTATTCCCTCAGCGGTCTGCCCATCAGACATATATCCTGACCGTAAAAAGGGCGGTCGATTATGTATATTTTTATGTCGGCGGCCAAAGTTATCACCTCTCTATATAAAAAATAAAGCCTAATCGCTTGAATTAGGCTTAATATTATATTCTGCGATTGTTTCAGAGGTGATTACAATTTTTTGATTGCGCCCATTACCGCGTTTACGTTAATTTCGCTGGCCCTTTTGGCAAGCTCCGCAAAACTGAGTCCCGCGTTTTC
>JBMNTS010000036.1:0-11823 GCA_050945855.1 Christensenellales bacterium
ATAGCCTGTACAACGCAAACGGCGTGAGATTGTATGTTTAAAAAGGCAGAATATGTGTACTTATAAACAGCAGTGGATATAATTGGAGTAAAAGGCACAACCAACAGGATAAAGAGCAGTAATTTCACATTATTAAAAAACAAGCCGCCGGAGAGCGGATAAAAAAGAAAAATTGCACAAAAGGCGAAATGCGTGATAGAATGGTAATGTCGTTAAGATATTTGACATTGCGGAGAAAAATTTATGTGGAAATTGAAAAAGTTTATTTGGTGTTACCTTTTGCTGAAGCTGCCGCCGTTTTTGCTATTTTTAATTTTGCCTCACAATATCAGGGCAAAGAATGTAAAAAGTATACATAATATCGGTTACGGGGATGACAGGTTTCAAAGATATGACTTGCATATCCCTATGGAAAATAATGAACGCGCGCCGATTTTGTTTTATATTCACGGCGGCTCCTGGATGTCATTGGATAAAAGACAATACCGCCATATAGCAAAAGCAATCGCGATGCACGGCTACAGGGTGGTAAACATTAATTACCGCCTGATGCCTAAGGTCACGCTCGCGAATGTAGTAGAGGATACCGAAAAAGCTATATTCCACGCGCTTGATTATCTTAAACCCACGCAAGACACCCCTCTCTTTATTATGGGCGACAGCGCGGGCGCTCATCTGGCGGCGCTTATCGCCGCAAAGGCGAATTGCGCTGATAAGTATGCGGGCATTAAATTCAGCGGAGCGGGACTTTTTTACGGGCTGTATGATTTGTGCGACCTTAAAGGGTGCGCCTTGCTTAATTTTCTCAAAGAATATCTGGAAAGAGAATCGGAGGGCAATCAAAACTACCTTGCCGAGCTCTCTCCTCTCTCTTATTTTAACGCCGCTTTTCCGCCCAGCTATATTGCCGGAGGAGAAAGAGACGCTTTGTTTTACGGCACCCGCGGCTTTGCCCGGATAACGGAAAACGCGGGAGTAAAATCGAAATCCCTGTTTATCGGCAAGGACAGGATGGACGGTTTGCACGGCTTCTTAAGCCTTACCTTCCTTGCAAGCAGCAAGCAAGCGTTGAAAGAAATGCTTTCCTTTTTTGAGGGACTGAGGACGGAAAAAGCTAAATAACGCCCATTTTGTCGACTTGCCGCCATTAATACATTATTGTTTTATTACCAATGTCTTTATTTCGTAAGGCTCAAAGGTCAGGTGCTTGGTATCGCAGGGGCGTTCGTTATTGAAGAGCATATCCGTTTCCACCACTTTTTTATAAGGTATTTTAATATCCAAAATGGCGTTTTGCGCGCGTCCTTTACTCTCGTACAAGCGTAGCGCGGGGTGTCCTCCCTTCGCTGTCAACACCGTTTCGATAACGATACTCTCTCCTATGCAATCGGCAATGCCGCTTACCTCAACCTTTTCTTCTCCGATTATTAAAGGATTGTTAAGCTCGTAACCTATCTTGATAAGCTCGCTGTCCAATGCGGCGCCCTTATGCGGATATATGGCAAGTTTGAACTCCTGCGCTCCTCTGTCCGCCGTGGGGTCGGGGTAAACAGTGCTGCGCAGGCAGTTTACGCTGATAAGCCCGTCCTTTACCCTATGGCCGTATTTGCAGTCGTTGAGCACCGCCACGCCCCAGCCGTTTTCGGTCACGTCCACCCATTTGTGAGCGGGAATCTCAAACTGCGCCTTATCGATTTTGTTATCCGTTTTGGTACTGCGCTTAATGTTGCCGAATTGTATATCGCATAACACTTCCGCCCCGAAATCTGCAGGATAAAAATCGGTGCGCAGCATCTTATGCTTTTCGTGCCAGCTGACCTGATTGTCAATGACCACGTACGGGCTGCCCGCCGTCAGTATGATTTTCTGAACAAGGAAAGATTTGTTGAAAACATATTTGTTTTCGCGCACGACGCTTTGACCGTCTATATATGACATCGCGCTTACCAGTTTAAGCCTGCGCGGCTTTATATTGACGTAGTTGCTGTCTATATCCCATGCGTTGTAAGGCACTGTAAACTTGTCCTTGTATATGCGCGCGGCTGCAAAAACGCTCTTAACGTACTCCTTGCCGCTTTGCTTGTCCTGAAGGCTTATCATATCCCCTTGGTTGTCAAAAGCGGCTTTTAGTATGCCGTTTTCGATGCTATAGCTACCGAATTTAAGCTCCGTGCTGCTCTCATTGGCCTGCGATAATTTGCAGGAAGAGTACGGCGAAACCGAATAAGCATACCATGCGCCGTTATACTTGACGTATCCCGCGCGGGTAAAGTGAGTGGGATTGACAGCGTAGAGACCTTTTGCCTTTGCGGAAAGAGTGTCTATAGCCTTGGATATGATATCGTCCACCTCGGCGTTAAGGCGCGCGTAGGTTTGCCTGCATTCGTCGTATACTCTTTTTATGGAAGAGCCGGGCAGTATGTCGTGGAATTGGTGGAGCAATACCTGCTTCCATATCTTATCCAATTCCTGCGCGGGATAAGGCGCGCCCTTATAAATTTTGGCAAGGGTGCTCAGCCATTCCGCATTGTGCAACTTTCTTTCCAACAGCCTGTTGTTCTTTTTGACAAAGGCCTGAGTGGTGTATGTTCCACGATGTTTTTCCAGATATAACTCTCCCTTGTAGGAAGGGTAGCCGTTGCGGTTTTCTTTAAGCTTTTCAAAAAATTCCGCGGCGGTGGAAAACTTTACACGGGGGCCTGCGGAAATCTTGTTTGCCCTCGGAATCATATTGACCTCGTATTCTCCGGGGCCGCCCCCGCCGTCACCCGCGCCGAAAGGCATAAGCGCGATATCCGAGTGCCTGCGCTCAGAATAATTCTTTTCTATATAATTTAAGGTAAAAGGCGAAGCGGTGGAATTGTAATCTCCTTCCGGCGGCATGTGCGTAAGTATGGAAGAGCCGTCCAGGCCTATCCAGTTGAAAGTATGATAAGGGAATTTGTTTACAGAGTTCCAGCTGATTTTTATGGTCATAAAATAATCGGCGCCGCATTTTTTGATTATCTGGGGCAGAGCGGCGGTGTAGCCGAATACATCGGGTACCCAAAGGTAATTGACGTATCTGCCGAACTCTTTAAGGAAAAAATTCTGCCCGTAATAGAATTGCCTTATCAGGCTTTCGCCGCAGGGGAGATTGGTGTCCGGCTCCGTCCACATGCCTCCCTGCAACTCGATATTGCCGGAATTGACCGCTTTTTTTATGCGCTCGTACAATCCGGGATATTCCTCCTGCATCCATTCCAGCAACTGGGGCTGGCTGGTGCCGAAAACGTAATCGGGGTTGTTTTCTATATAATACAGGGCGTTGGTAAAGGTGCGCACCGCCTTGCGCTTGGTTTCCCTGAGCGGCCAAAGCCAGGCAAGGTCAAGGTGAGCGTGTCCCACTCCGTAAATCGTGAAGTCGGTTTTGTCCTCCCCTGTATACAACTCCTGCAAAGCGGCTAAGGCCTGCTCCGCCCCGGACGCGGACAAATTGCCCGCAAGCCTGATTGCTTTATCCAAAACTTTTTTGAACGCTCCCCTTTTCTCTTCATCCTCAATGTTTTCCATTGTCTGATAAGCGGTGAAGAAATCATAATACAGTCGGAACAAGTCCGCGCGGAAAAGGCAAATGTCCGCCCTTTTGAATTTAGCCTGCCCTTTGCTTCTGCCCAACAGACCGTTGTTGCCGCAATCCACCCAAAAATGCAGAGAGCCGTCCTCCTTTACGCCAATGCGGGAAAGAGGCACGACTTGCTTGCCGATTCTCGTCTGAAAAAGGTGCGCCGCGCTCATAAGGCCTGTAAGCCCTTGAAGGGGTCCGTCCTCGGTATATACGCACCCTTCCGCGCCCACGTTGATTATCGCCACCAGATCCTTCACGGGATAATCGCCTTTTAGCTTGCCGGCAAGCTCCAGCCACGCGCAGTCAAACATCCCGCCCCATTTATCCCCCGCGCTGCAGGGAGAAAACTGCAAGTCCCCGATTTGCGCAAAAGGCACCGGCTCCTTTGACTTATGGATACGCACGGAAAGCGGGCAGACATTGGTATAAATTTTCCGCTTAAGTTTAGACAAAAACAAGTTATAGCGAGGCACTTTAAAGTGCTGCAATACCATACTTACATATCTTTTGGTTGAAGCGTCCATTGTAACCACCTTTATTATTGATACCGGCCGTCACGACCGTTGTTAAAAACTATTATAAGCGTAAAAACTATTCTTTTCAAGGCATATTTACAATAATACCGCAATTCCGTTATGCCTTAGCCTGGGACGCGGGGGCGTTATCGTATTTTTCTAGTATCGCCGCAAGCTTTTCCTTTAATTCCTGCCTTAAGGACGAGGGAGACAGCACTTCCACATTTTCGCCATACTGCATCAGCCAGAAAAGCATAGCCTTGAGGGATGCGTTGACGGTGACTTCAATATACTTGTCGTCTATTATTTTGACCTTAAAATCGCTGCCGAACCAATCCATAACATCATCCGCCAGCCTATGCTCGCATTTGAAGCTGACTTTTTTAGGGGTTTCCACGTAAAGATAAGGCATGCAAGTGGTAAGTTTGCCCCAATCAAGCCCATTTTCGTAACCGGGCAAGGTCTCTATTTTGCGCGAAGGCGTATCCAAAAGCTCGGGGCAGGTAATTTTTTCTATACGGTAGAATAACAAATCGTCATAGCGGCAATCATTGCCCGCAAGGTAATATCTTTGATTATGCAGTATCATTTGGTATGGGTTGACAACACGCCTTTCTTCGGACTTTTTATGCAGTTTTTTGTCTATGCCGTATTTGTTGTAAAAAAAGGATACTTGCCGCCCTTCGCTTATCGCTTCGTCAAAAATCTCCACGTTCAGGAAAAAATCCATATTTTTTGATTTGTCCCAGCAGCCGCAAGTTTTGTATATATTTTTAACATGGCCTTTAAATGTCGGACCGCCCAGCGCCCCAAGCTTTTCCATCAGGTCTAAGGAGTGGGTGGGATTGATATGCCGGCTGCACTTAACGCAGTCAATAAGCAGTCTCAGCTCGCTCTCGGTGAAATCCTTATCCGCGATAAGATAAGAGCCGCGCTTGTCCGAAACAATATCGTATCCCATATCCCTAAGGCGGGCGATATTGCGCGCCACCGATTTTCTTTCACAAACAATATTGTATTCTTTTTGCAAAAGGTCAATGATTTTCCTCTGAGTAAGAGGGTAATTCTCATCCGAATATTTTTGAAAAATCTCCAATATTCTCATTATCCAGGTTTTTCTGGGTGCCGTTGACATAATATACCTCCCTAATCTGTCTACATTATGCACTATTTCCGGTACACAGTCAATAGCCGAAAGAACAATTTTTTTTAATTTTTCTGTGTTTTTGCAGTATATCTAAGGAATTAACAACTCTTCCCTTGCCTTTTTCCGCCCCGCATGAAAAGCCCATCGCTCTCATAACGCCACATTTAAAAGAAAAATATGATTCGTCAGCCTTAATCTAGTACAGAGCCGAAAAAACGCAAAGACAAAAAGAATGCGCAAAACCGCAAGGTGCTGAAAATGTCGCATTCAAATTTCGACTATCGATAATTGCAGATATAAAAAAGGCGCTCTCTTGATAGAAAGCGTCTTAGCCTGGTGCCGAAAGTGGGACTTGAACCCACACGTTGTTGCCAACAACGGATTTTGAGTCCGTCGCGTCTGCCATTCCACCATTTCGGCAGGAGTGCTATTATATTATCACATCGCGTTTTTTTTTGCAAGCGTTAATTTTTTATCCGCTTCAAGTTTATGGAAATTTGGTACTTGAAAAGCGCATGCGGATATGCTACAATGGTATATAAGTTTTTACATAAAGCGAGGTTGATAATTATGGCAAAATCCGGAAAAATAATAAAAACAATTATAGCGATAATAGTTGTGTTGGTGACGGTAGCGGGCACCGTGGCGGGAGCGAGTTTTTATCTTTACAAAAACAAAAAGACAATCATAATATTGCCCGGTCTTATGGCAAGCGCGCTTTACGACACCGAAACCGGCAACGGCGTATGGGACCCTTTTTATGATATTGATTTGCATTTCAGCACCTTTATCAATGATGAGGGCATTAATCTGGGCTCGATACTGCCTTTAATAGCCAAACAAAGCATAAGAGACGAACTTGCCAAACTTTTCGACAACGATTTTCACGGCGCACCGGACAGCCTTATGAATCTTATCGCCATGAACGAGGACGGCTCTCCCAAAAATCCCAACGTTCAGCCCGTGCCGTGGGAGAACGAAACCAGGCTGCGCTACGGGGTAATCAACGCTCAGACGGAAATGCAAAAGGCTTATGAGGAGGCTTACGGCAAGGAATACGTGGTGCAGGTATTCAATTACGACTTCCGTATAGACAACCGCGTCAGCGCGGCGCGCCTTGAGGAATTTATCAACAAAAAGGGGTACGACGAAGTTATTCTGGTGGCGCACAGCAACGGCGGACAGGTCGCCTCGTGTTATCTCGCCAAGGAAGAAAACAGAAAAAAGGTATCGAAATATATCAGCTACAGCGTGCCTTATTTCGGCTCCTTCAGCGCGATTACGCAATTGGAAAATATCGACAATATGCTTAATGCATTAATCGGCTCGCTCGGAGAGGGCTCGCTCGCGGACAATCTTGAGCAGGTATTTCAAAATCAATTCCTTTCCCTGTTGTATATGTGGACGCCTTATCAGCTTTTGCCCACCTTCGATTACATAAACGCGGACAATATCGGCGGCAAGGCGGAAATAATCGTGGACGGCGAGCCGCTCAGCTTTGCGAACGAAGAGGAATTGTATGAGTTTTATTGCTCCAGACCGTGGGCGAAAATGAGCAACGGCGAGCTTCGCCCGGCTATGGTGCAATGGCTGGATTACGTCAACGCCATCAAGGTCACATTGCCCAACGGCGAAAAGGTGCTTTCCCCCACTTTGGTGGATACCACTTATATCAACGGTGTAGGAGTGGAAACGCTTATTAAAGTATATTACGATTCGGACGGCGAGGGCGGTCTGGTGCTGACCGATGAGGAAGTCAAGTCAACGTACGGCGACGGAACGGTTTCTTATTATACGGCCATAGGAGGCGAAAACGATGCCTCTAAGATACGCCTGATGGAGGGCGTAAACCATTACGGGGTAAACGGCTTTTTCGTAGCCAGCGTGCAGGAGGACTCCTTTGAGGTTATGGACGCTTATTTGGAAAGCAGAAGCGCGAAGTGGTATGATTTAGCGGGCAGGCTGCTCAGCTCGATTATAGAATAAGCAAGGTATTAAATGCGGGAAATCAGACTGGAAAGAGCAGCCAGCCCGGAGGAAGCAGGCATTTGTTCCGCTAAGCTGGCAGAGCTTTTTCGGGATTTTGAAAAAAACGATATCAAATACCATTCCTTTATGGTTATAAAAGGGGATAAGGTGGCTTTTGAAAGCTACACTTATCCTTATAGCGCGGATACTCCCCACGCGATGTATTCCGCAAGCAAAAGCGTTACCTCCACCGCGATAGGCTTTGCCGTAGACGAGGGGCTGTTAAGCCTTGACACCTTAGTCGCGGACGTCTTTCCCGAATACGCGCCCAAAAAGCCGGACGAAAGACTGGGCAAGCTGAAAGTAAGACATCTTTTAAGCATGACCTCGGGCAAAAACCCCTCTTTATTCGGCGACAGAACGGGAGATTGGGCGGAATATTTTTTGCGCGCGCCGTGGTACGCAGACCCGGGAGCAAAATTCAGGTATATCAACGAAAATATTTATATGCTTTGCGCCATACTGGTAAAAGTTACGGGTATGAGCGTTACCGAATATCTTGAGAGCAGGCTGTGGCAGCCTCTGGGCATTAAAACCCCCGTTTGGGAAAGGGACCCCAACGGCATAGAGGCAGGCGGCTGGGGACTGTATCTGACGCCGGAGGACTTTGCCAAGCTGACGCTGTGCTATAAAGACGGCGGCGTATTGGGAGGCAGGCAGGTGATACCCAAATGGTGGGTGGAGCAAGCCACGAGCAGGCAGGCGGACAATTCCTTTAATAAAGGCTACGACTCCAATTACGGCTACGGCTATTGCTTCTGGATGAACGCCATGGAAGGCTCTTTCCGTATGGATGGGATGTTCGGTCAATTCGGCATGGTTTTCCCGGGACATGACGCCTGCATCGTTATCACGGCAGGGCATCCCGAGGGCGCAGGCTCCATGCGCAAATGCTTATGGAAGTATTTCCCCGACGCCTTTGACGCGGTCGCGCCTTGCGAAAATCAGACTGCGCAGACTCTGGTAAAGTACGCCCGCCCCGAGCCCAAATTGCTGCCTTGCTCCGCGCGCCCCCAAACGGAAAAGGATATTGACGGCAAAATTATCAGATTCAGTACGCCCAAAGCGCTTACCCTGGCAAATATCCCCTTAAGTATTTTGCCTATGCCCATAGTCTTTTTATCAAAGGACAGGGGAGGCAATATCAATAATATAAGATTGGATTTTGAGGATACGGGTTTAAACTTTTCCTGGACGGAAGGAAGCAGAGCATACAGCGTAAAATGCGGATTGAACGGGGAATATATTTCGCAAAAGCGCAATATCGCGGGGCAGGACTTTACCCTTTTGGGTATGGCAGCCTGGACCGACGACAATACACTGGAGATATGGATAAAACCGCTTGAAGCGGTGGCGTTAAGGATACTAAGGCTGACGTTCAAAGGGAGACGGATAAGGATGCGCCCTGCCTCTGTTCCCGCAATGAAAGAGCTTTTTTGCGATATGGCGGAGAGCGGGCTGGCCGATATGTTCGATAATAAAGTCATTTTGTCTATAGCGAAATTCGCGGTAAAAAGAGCATACAAAATCTTTGAGCCGAAATTAAAAGGAAAGTTCTTATAATACATTTAGTGAGGTCTCTATGGCGGCAAAAATCGCAAAAGTCGTGGCAATAGTGATTGTCGCGGCGATTCTATGTTACTTTATATCCCTTATAATCATTTTCAATGTGGAAGTCAAAAAAGATTTTAAGGCGCAGCAGGAAAGGCTTGCCGGACTTCTCGCGGAGGAACGCGAGCCGGTCAACGAGGCGGATTTTGTCAACTTCGACGTGCAGACAAGCGAGCTGAAACTAAATGAAATGCAGGTTTTGGCTACCCATAACAGCTATAAAACCATGCCGAACATGTATATCAGTTATCCATTAAGTTTGATTTTCGGTCAAAAAACCCGCAACGGCTGGTACGGAATGAAGCACTTATCAGAGCAGCTTGACCAGGGCTACAGGGGGGTGGAATTGGATGTTACCCGCTACGATAACAAGTTTATCCTCATGCATGACCCTGTTACCGACTGGCGCACCAACGGCATTGATTTTGCCCTTGCGCTCAAAGAGATAAAATTATGGTCGGACGCCAACCCCGACCATATCCCCCTGCATCTTATGCTGCAGGTGCGCAACGCTTTTTGCCCTTACTCTCTAAAATTTCAGACCTTGAAAACAGAGGAGCTGCAAATGATGGATGCGCTGATTAAAGATACCTTCGGGGACGGAATAATTACTCCCGGCAGCGTCAAAGGCGACTATGACACCCTTCAGGAAGCGGTGCTGGCGGGCGCCTGGCCAAAAATCAAAGACAGCCTGGGCAAAGTGTATTTCACCATTTTGTTTGACCAGGAAAAGGTTAAGCAAAAATATATTGACATGGACACCTCTTTTGCCACACAGCAGTGCTTTTTCTATACCAAATTGGACGAGGAACCGAATGAGTATTCCGCCTTTATACTGGCGGATGATCCGCTTACGGAGGGATTGGACCGGCTGATTGAGGACGGATATTTTATCCGTACCCGCATTGACGAGCAATACGACCACAGGGAAGAACGCTTCCAAGCCGCCGTCAATATCGGCGCCAATATTCTTGCCACCGATTACCCCTTGGGCAATCTGTACGACGACGGATATGAATGCAAGCTTACCCAGGACTTT
Source organism: Christensenellales bacterium (assembly GCA_050945855.1). GTDB lineage: Bacteria > Bacillota > Clostridia > Christensenellales > DTU072 > CAYSNP01. The sequence continues at coordinate 9,948 of JBMNTS010000036.1, forward strand.
AAGACGGTGCTGGCAAGGGGCAGCGTAGTTTATTAACAAATGGATAAGTCGGCAAAGGAAAAGTATTTAATAATAGGGGCAGATGACTTCGGCATTTGCCCCTCTGTCAATAAAGCGATAATTCAGCTGCTTGAACAAGGCAAGATCACTTCGGTAAATATTATAGCGCAGGCGGATTGCGCGGACGAGGCAATAGCTTATGTCGTTGAGAGGGGTTTGTCCGCGGGAGCGCATCTCACTCTTAATTCCGACCAGAAGCAACATCCGTGGAAGGCGATAAGCAAGGCAGAAAGCATTTGCGACAAAGACGGCTTCCTGTATTACGACACGGGAGATTTTGCCCGATTAGCCAAAAGCAAAGACGTAACGCGGGAGTGCAGGGCGCAGATAGAGGCTTTAATCGCAAAGGGCGTAAGCTTGGACCATATCGACAGCCATTCCGGCACGTTGTACGGAATAAACAAAAGGCTGTTTTTTATCAACGCTTTCAGGTTATGCAGGGAATACAACCTGCCTTTCCGCTTTCCCGTACAAGCGGGTTTTTTGGACGATTACTTTGCCGGGGGCGCGCCGTTTATCGTTAAAGCGGCTTTTAAGGCGGTTGCCGCGCTTGCGGGCGCGATGAGAGTCAAACTAATTGATAATATGGTAACCAATCCCTATCCCGTAAACAAGATACAAAATTATTCCGCGCTGGAGGAGTATTACATAAAGGCGATAAAAAACCTGCCTTACGGCGTGAGTGAAATGTTTTTGCATCCGGCATATTACTGCCCTGTTTTCTCTCCCCTGACCGAGGAATGGAAAAAAAGAGAATGGGAACTGGAGTTTTTGCTTAGCAACGCTTTGGAGAACACAATCAAGAATGAGGGAATAAAGCTGATTTCGTATAAAGACCTGTACGCCCTTAAGGCGCAATGAAATATTGGCTTGCGCCAATATGCAATATTGCCTATACGGCAATATGCAATTTCGACTATCGTCAAAATGCAATACGCCCGTGGCGTATTAAGGTGGATGGTAAAGTGTCAAGGGTCCACGACACCTTGATAAAAAGTCAATACCTTTAAGAAAATTTTAGTAAAAAATAATAATGGTCGCAAAAATCTCATATTGACTTTTTATAAATATTAATAGTATAATACAATAAGCGTATAGTGCAGTAATATTATGTATTATATGCGGTTAAATTCAGCGATTTCATAATCTTTGATCGGAGGTTGTTGGCATGAAAAATAAATCTGCAGGTAAAACAAAGAGGCTGTTGGGATATACGCTCGCCATTATTTTGATAGCGGCGGCTTTTGTGTCTGCTAACGTAGGAGGTTTTACTCCCAAAAAGGCGGAAGCTGCGTATACTCCTCCATTGCCCTTTGGCGGAACCGCGTATACCTCGTCTACCACAGCTAATCAAACGGGTATGGTATATCTGACCGATTATACTTCCTACAGCGGTCTGCAGGGCGGCGCCATAAGGGTATACAATCAGCAGGACGGTCAAAGCGCTACCCATTGGCATTTGGAAGGCGGCAGAAAAAACAACGGATATTGGATGATTACCGCAAGGCTGGACGACCACCTGTACTCCGCGCTGGTCAGCAACAGAGCGGAGATATCGGTATCCACTTACGCCTATCTTAAAAACGCCAACTGGGTTGCAAACGCCGGCAGAAAATTTCAATCCTTTCTTGTATTCGGAAATATATCGGGCTCCGGATTGGGAATAAATGATTTTACCGCGGTTTCCGGCACTTATACGGGCAATAAATGCGAACGCAACGATAAGTCCGACGGCGGGCATACCTCCACGGTCACCTATTCCGGGTCCGGCAATTTCGGCAGATATGTCAGATTCGGCGTTGCCGCAAGACTGGAG
>JBMNTS010000037.1:0-11488 GCA_050945855.1 Christensenellales bacterium
ATATGCAATATTTATTATAAATAAACTTATTTTTAAGAAAACAAAGGCAAAGAAAGAATGTGACTTTGTTACGGATTTTTATATTGAAGATTGATATACTAGTAATAAAAAGAGGAGGTAAAGAGTCATGGCAATTGCTTTAAACAAAAATAATTTCAATGAGGTTGTGAAGGACAGCGAGCAGCCCGTATTGATTGATTTCTACGCGGACTGGTGCGGTCCTTGCAGAATGGCATCAAAATATGTGGAGGAGCTTTCGCAGGAATATGCGGGCAAGGTAAAGGTCTGTAAGGTAAACGTGGACGAGGAGGAAGAGCTGGCGCGCGAATTCAGAGTATCAAGCATCCCTACCTTTGTAATGATAAAGGACAACGCAGTCAAGGCGCGCAGAACCGGTTTTGCGGGAAAAGGCAGTCTGATTGATATGCTGGAGGCTTAAGAAAATTTACATAGAAAACCGTTCATATGCCAAAAGCGGCTGAAATCAGCCGCTTTTGGCATATGAGCATTATGGCAACAAAACATAAATCATATTATTTGAAGTCATTTGCTATATGAGTATCGTTGACTATCCTGTCCTGCTCTTCAAGGGTGTCCAGATTGTAAGATACGATATACTTATCGCTTATAGTGTAAATATAATCCCCTATCCGTACGCCGCGCGTAATAAAGCAGCGGTATTGCTCGTACCAGTCATAACCGTTGTAATTTGACGGTTGCGTGCTCAGATTGGTAAGAGTACCCGAGTAGGACAATTTTTCTTCCGGAGTCTCACCGTCCAAATCAAAGCGGAATACCGCAAGCCCCTGTTGCAGGGAATAGTAGTAATAATTGCTGCTGTATATCCAGTTTTCGTAAGAGAAGGCAAACAGACCTCTGCTCTCGTCATAAAGGAGCGCTTTGGGATTGTAGAACAATTCGGAGTAGCAACTGCCTTCCAATGTCAATGTTTTGATATTGACCGCCTCGCCCGAACTGTTGTCGTAAAGGGAAACCTTCAAACCCACAGACCGTGTTTGCTCTCCCCATTGAGTTACAGTCGTTTCCATATCCACTCCCACGCCTATGGTGTAATCGGTATCCCCGAGGTAATGGATATAGTAGCTTACCCCTTCTTCTTTCAATCCTTTGGAAATCTTAGGGTCAAACGGGTCTGACAAATCCAAGTTAAAATACGGGTCAATCTGTCTGAAGGTAACCAGAGAGCCTTTTGTTCCCTTGAATCGCACGGAATATATGCTTTCCCCTTCTGCGATATTGTCTATCTTGCCCGCAACCGTCAAATCAGGCTTTAACACGTAAACCATATTATAAACATTTCCGGCTCGTACGGTGGTGGCAAGACGCAGATATCCGTCATATTCGTCCATGGAATACCTGTCCTTAAGAGAGCCGTAAACGCGCGCGGAGGCTTTTTGCTGTAAGTCTGAAAGGGCTATTTTAACAATCCTGCTGGTAGGCGCCGCAAACTTGTCTTCCTTTATCCAGCCGAATATATTTGTCTTGATTGTGCTGTAATAATCGTATGATGCGACGTAAATATTGGCTGCGGAAACGTAAATTGTACCGCTAAGACCCAGAAACGCGCCTTGTTCTCCTTGAGAGGGATCGTCAAGGTCGATATTGCCTATTATCAGATATGAGTAGTTAATTACATCGTCATAATAGTAAATATTTTCCGCGGGAATCTTCCCTCTTTCGCCGCCGTTTATCTCCGAATCGGAAAGCTCGGGTATATATTTGTCCTCGTTCCCGTAATTGAAGTAATAATTGACCATATAAAACAACTTATTGTCTTCCAGTAAAATGCGGGATGTGTTGTAATTGCCGTCCATGGTAAGTTGGCGCAACAATTCGGGCTCGCTTCTGTCCGCGATATCGTATATCCTTATATCCGTTTGGGAACAAGGCACCCAGTAGAAGCAGTCCATAAGCGGCTCGGGAGAGCCGTTATAATAGCTGAAATATTCATATATTCCGCCTATCATTATCAGTTTGTCCCCGATAACGTAAAGCTCCTGCGGAATATAGTTGTTGACTTTTATTTCGCTTACCACTTCCATTTCGCCGTTTTGCGCGGAAACGATAATGCAGCCTGAGGTGTTGATTTTATAGATATACTGCCCATCGTTCTTGACTATATCCCCTTCGTCCACGCCTTCGGTCTGAATATTCGTTTTTGAATAGTCATTGGCAAAGTCGCGACTTTCCGCCGCCTCAGGTGCTGAGGGCGCCTCATAGTCCGCGCTTTTGCCTGCCAAACCGAAATTCAGCAGAGAATCCGCGCTGAACCTGTTCTGAAGTTTATGGAAATTCTCGATTACGCCGAATATCTGTTCATAAGTCGCGCTTTTTACTTCACCCGGCGCCTTGGGCTCCGGCGTATAAACGCTGAGAGCCGCGGTAAGCGCCGCCCCTATCAGCACAACGCATATTACTGCTATCGCAATACTTTTTCTCATAATGAGACCTCCTTTGGGTTTGTTTAACCACGTGATAATAATGTCTCCTTTTTTTGCTCTCTTCTTCGCCTGTACGTCAAGACGTATTTTTTCCTTGTCCCCCGTTTTTGAGGCTATAATATTTTTTAGAAAATCTTTCTCATTCATAAGACTAAACCTCTTTGCAATAAATGCCCCTGATTTCTGACAGCGTGCGATACAATCTGTGCTTAACGTTGGATTCGCCTATCTTTAATTGCTCCGCTATCTCCTTGATGCCCAGTTGCTCGTAAAAATACAAGACAAATACTTTTTGCGTGAGTATGGGCTTTTTGGTAATATATTCCCATACCTCGTCCACCGTTTGCCGGTTAATGTATTTCTGCTCTAAATTTATCTCGTCCAAATCCTGCCCGTACCATTCGCCTCTGTCATCGTCTTTGGAATAGAGAGTGAGGTTCCTGATTTTAAAAAGCAGCTTATAGTGTCGGTGTATTTTGGTTTTTGCTATATGTGTTACTAAGGCCTCTGCGTTTTTAATATACTCGACGCCTTTTTTGCATAATAAGGTATAAAACTCTAAAAACGTTTCCTGCAAAATGTCCTCCACGTCCGCAAGGTTGCGGCATTTTGCGATAACAAGTTTTTTTACCTTATGAAAGACAGCATCGTATATCTCGTCGAAATAGGCGTTTCGTGGGTCGACCATCAGGAAACCCTCCTCTCTACACCATATAAGTGTCCCGCAGTTTAATTTTTGTTCCGGAATTTTTCAAAATAATCAAAAATTTTTTATCACAAGTAAAGCTGAAATTAATATTATTAATTTGCTCATTTTCATAACACCTCTCCTTATAGAAAAGTGTAGCGGCATAAACAGGGTAAGTCAATATCTGTTATGTAATTATAAAGTAAAACAGCTTTAATTTTCCGCCTTTAAGGCATATAAAGCAAGCGCCAGCTCCAGGCGTTTTTTCAGCATTGCGCAACCCGTTTCGTATACGCCCGCAATGTCGAAAGTAAAATTGTAAGCGTTGGCGGCGCAGCCGCCTCCGCAAAAGTATTTGGCAAAACAATCTTTGCAGGAAGGCTTTGCGCAAAGGGTATTGCGGGCAAAACGCTCGGCTATCTCCCTATGCTCCAGGCCGTTGAAAACGTTGCCCATTTTATATTTGCTTCCCACAAACTGATGGCAGGGATATATGTCCCCGCCCGGACTTACCGCAAGGTATTCGCACCCCGCTCCGCACCCCGTCATTCTTTTGTTTACGCAAGGTCCCTTTTCAAGGTCAATCATAAAATGGAAAAATTTTATTTCTTCTCCTTGCCTTGCCCTTTTAAGTAACAGATACGCCAGCCTTTCGTATTCCTTATGGATTATGGGCAAATCTTCTTTTTTTATGGCAAGCGGATTATTATCCGGTAAAACCACTGGCTCCACGGATAATTTATTGAAGCCCACGTCAATAAGGTGCATTATATCGTCTGTGAAGTCTAAATTATTATGGGTAAAAGTACCCCGTGCGTAATAGCTTTTGTCTTTGCGAATCTCTTTAAAGGCAAGGGCGTTGCTCAGCACCCTTTCATAGCTGTCCCTGCCCGCAAGGGTGTGTCGGACAGCGTTGTGCACGCCGGGTCTGCCGTCAATGCTCAGCACTACGTTATCCATAGTCCTGTTGATATAGTCCGCGTTTTCCTTATTGAGCAAAAGGCAATTGGTGGTAAGAGTAAAATAAAAACTTTTATCGGCCTCGGCGCCTCGCTTCCGGGCGTAATCGACTACGGCTTTTACCGAAGAAAGGTTTAATAGAGGCTCTCCGCCGAAAAAATCAATTTCCAGATTGCGCCGCGCGCCGCTGTTCGCTACCAAAAAATCCACCGCCGCTTTGCCTGTGTCCGCGCTCATGTAATCTTTGCCGCAATTATACCCTCCGCCTGAGGCAAAGCAATACCCGCAAGACATATTGCAATCGTGGCAGATATGCAGACAAAGCGCTTTTATATGCTTATAATTGCGCACAAAATCGTTTATCGCGCACGGGGAATTCAATGCGCCCTCTTCTTCCGCTTCCTTGAGCTCGGCGGCTATTTCCGCGCGATTGGAAAGGGAAAGAAAATCCGCGTTTTCCTGCTCGGATAAGGGCAAATTATACCTTTCCTTGGCGCATAAAAAAGCGGCATAGTCTACCTTATGCAGACTACCGCTTTCCGTATCCCATAAAAAATAATGGGTTACGTCCTCATTAAAACTAAAGGCGTGAACCATTAATCGGGTTTTTTAACCGTGTTGATTTTTTCCTCTTGATGACAAGATTGATTGCCTACGGTGCAACTGGTTTTGCAGGCGGACTGGCAGCTGGACTGGCATTCGCCGCAACCGGTAACGAAAGATTTATTCATAATTTTTTTGCTGACTGACTTGATATGTTTCATCTGAAATCTCCTTTCTCCTTAATGATTATATCATTTTATTGCCAGAAAAATCAAGTAATTCCCGTTCGGTAGGCAAAAACTTATCATATCTTGCGCGCTGTCCTCATAAACTTTAACGAGGTTTTTGGGGGTAAAAATGAAAGAAAATAACAGAATCGCATTATTTTTTAAAGATATAATACTAACCACGCTTTTTTCCGTGCTGATATCCGTCCTTTTGTCCTTGGCGCTCGCTCTTGTAGTCAAGTTCGCGTCGCTAAGCGATTCCGCGTTGAAAATTATCAATCAGGCGGTTAAGATAATAAGCCTTCTTTTCGGTATGGTCTTAGGCATAAAACAGCCCGCAAGCGGCGCGGCGAAAGGCGCGCTTACCGGTCTGTTGTACGCGCTGATAACCTCTCTAATGCTTTCGCTGTTGGATAAAAGCGCAATAGGCAACGTGTTCGACTGGCTGGATGTGCTCTTTTCGATAGCGATAGGCGGAATAAGCGGAATACTGGCTGTCAATATAAAATCCAGATAACGGTTATTCTTAAATGCAAAAAGGGGCACAAGCAAACCTTATGCCCCTTTTTATTCTGTAATCAAATATACTATTTTTCCAGCTTGCTTCTTACCGCGCCCTTGATAATAACCATATTTATGGGGTTTTCCTCGGTGCCGAAATTGACGGTATACCTGTCGTTTTCCTTGTCGATTTCCGAAATTACGCCGATAAATCCGCCTATTGTCATTATTTTTGTGCCCACGTCGATTGCGCTAAGCATATCCTGCATCTTTTTCTTTTGCTTACGTTGTGTAAAGATGGGAAAAACCATGAGCAACGCCATTAAAATCAATAATGGAAGAATAGTCCATATATTTGAAGTGTCAACAGCAGCCAATATATAATTAATCATTTTGTGCCTCCAACATTTATAATAAAATATTAACAAATTTTGCCAATTAAATCAAGTAAAATATGCATCTTGCTTTAATAAACGTAGTTTTCCCGAAAGCGGGCGGCAAATTCCTCGCTTCGGTCTTCCATTATGGCTTGTTTTAACAGTCTTGTTACTCTATGCAAAAAATAAATATTGTGGTAAGTCAGCAGCCTGCCCCCTAAGATTTCATCGGTATTAAGCAAATGGCGTATATACGCTCTGGTATAATTTCTGCAGGTATAACAGTCGCACCCTTCCTCCACGGGCGAAAAATCCTCTTTGTAGGCAGCGTTGCGAATGGTTATATCCCCCTTAAAGGTCATAGCCGTTCCGTTGCGCGCGATACGCGTGGGCAGCACGCAATCAAACATATCTATGCCTCTGAGCACGCCTTCCACAATACAGTCCGCGCTCCCCACACCCATAAGATAGCGGGGCATATCGCTGGGGTAATGCGGGTATAGAGCCTCCAGCATATTATACATTACAGGCTTGGGCTCTCCAACGCTCAGTCCCCCTATAGCAATGCCGCATTCGGCGTAAGGAAGCGTCTTTTTTATACTCTCTATCCTTAAATCCTCATACATATTTCCCTGAACGATGGGGAAAAGCATTTGCTCCTTCCTGTTTGCCGCGCGCTTGCATCTGTCCAGCCATTGCAGAGTACGCTCCATAGCCGAACGAGCCTCTTCCCGGGTGATGTTCGCCGCGGTGCATTCGTCAAAAGCCATTATGATATCCGAACCCAATATCTGCTGAATTTCCATGGATTTTTCGGGGGTAAGGAAGTGTTTTGAGCCGTCGATGTAACTGTTAAAATGCACTCCTTCCTCCGTCACCTTGCGCATGGAGGAGAGAGAAAAAACCTGAAACCCGCCGCTGTCCGTAAGTATGGGCTTGTCCCATCTCATAAACTTATGCAGCCCGCCCGCCTTTGCTATTATGTCCGTACCCGGGCGCAAGTACAAATGGTAAGTATTGGATAGGATTATGCTGCTGCCCGCCTCTTTCACTTCCTCCGGCGTCAGAGCCTTTACCGTTGCCATTGTGCCCACGGGCATAAACACCGGGGTCTCCACAACGCCTCTGGGCGTGGTAAAACGCCCTATCCTTGCCTTGGTTTTTTTATCTTGTTTTGTTACTTCAAATTTAAACATTGGTTTTCCTTAAAGATTATTCAATAAACATAGCATCGCCAAAACTAAAGAATCTATAATTTTCCTCAACCGCATGCCTGTAAAGCTCCAGCACTTTTTCTCTGCCCGCGAAAGCGGATACCAGCATAATCAGCGTAGATTCGGGCAAATGAAAATTGGTGATAAGCGCGTCCGCAATCTTAAAATCGTAGGGCGGATAAATAAAAATGTCCGTATATCCCTGCTGCGCCCGCAGCCTGCCCGATTTACCCGCGCTTTCAAGCACTCTGACCGAAGTCGTGCCTACCGCAATCACACGCCTGCCCTGTTCTTTTGCAGTATTGATGGATTGCGCCGCCTCCTCGCTTAACTCGTAATACTCGGAGTGCATTTTATGCTCGGTTATATCCTCCGCCTTAACAGGTCTGAAAGTAGCCGTACCCACATGAAGCAAAACTTTTACTATCCGGCACCCTTTTTGCTCTATCTTATTCAGTAATTCAGGCGTGAAATGCAGTCCCGCCGTGGGAGCAGCACTGGAGCCTTCCTGAAGAGAATATACCGTCTGATACCTTTCCTTATCCTCCAGTTTTTGCTTGATATACGGAGGCAGCGGCACTATTCCCGCTTGCTCCAATAGGCTTTCAAACACTCCGGAAAAATGAAACTCAATCAACCTTACTCCGTCCGCGACATATTCCTTTACGGTAAGCGAAAGGGAGTCGTTCACCTTCAGAGTGTCCCCTATTTTCGCTTTTTTCGCAGGCTTAATCAGCGTTTCCCACTGGGTCGCGTTAAGGCGGCGCAACAGCAGCAACTCAAACTGCCTTCCCTTGTCGTTAAAAGCAAAAAGCCTTGCCATAATCACCCTGGTGGTATTTACGACCAACACATCGCCGGCATTCAAATAGTCTGCAATATCCCGAAATCGCTTATGCTCAACACTCTCCGTTTTTCTGTTATAGACCAAAAGCCGGGAAGAATCTCTGGGCTCCGCGGGAGTCTGGGCAATCAGATTTTGAGGCAAATCGTAATAAAAATCCTGTCGTTTAAGCATCCGTTCCGCCTGAAAGCATATCAAAAATAGTGTCGTTGGCTATAGGCAAAGGCAATCCTAAATGTTCATACGCCCTTTTAAGGCATACCCTGCCCCGCGGCGTGCGCGCGATAAACCCTATCTGAAGAAGGTAGGGCTCGTAAACGTCCTCGATAGTAATGCTCTCCTCCGAAGAAGCGGCGGAAAGGGTATCCAGCCCCACGGGACCGCCGTCAAATTTCTCGATTATCGTGCGCAGGATATTCCTGTCCGTATTATCCAGACCCAGCCGGTCTATCTCCAGACAATCAAGGGCTTTCTGGGCTATGGGCAAGGTTATGACTTCGCTGTTTTCATATTGGGCAAAATCTCTTACCCTCTTTAGCAGCCTGTTGGCTATTCTGGGAGTGCCTCTTGAACGTGAGGCAATCTCTGCGGCAGCGGCGGCGTCTATGGCAATGTTAAGAATATGCGACGACCTTTGGATAATAATCTGCAACTCCTGCGGAGTATAAATTTCCAGACGGAAAACCATACCGAAACGGTCTCTCAGCGGAGAGGAAAGGTTGCCCGCTTTTGTGGTAGCCCCTACCAGCGTGAATTGAGGCAGAGTCAGCCTTATTGTCCGCGCGCTGGGGCCTTTACCCAAAACCATATCCAGGGCGTAGTCCTCCATAGCCGGATACAATATTTCCTCCACTGTGTGATTGAGCCTATGAATTTCGTCTATAAACAATACCGAATTGGGGGAAAGATTGGTAAGTATCGCCGCCAGATCGCCCGCGCGCTCAATGGCGGGACCCGAAGTAATGCGTATTTCGCTATCCATTTCATTGGCGATAATATGCGCAAGCGTGGTTTTTCCCAGTCCCGGCGGTCCGTAAAGCAAAGTATGGTCTAATGCTTCCCCCCTTTTTTTGGCGGAGTGCATAAAAACTTTAAGGTTTTCTTTTACCTTGGTTTGACCGATATATTCGTCAAGAGTTTTTGGGCGCAATCCCGCTTCGGCATCGTCCGTAAGCGATAATTCCGCGCTGACAAGTCTTTCCGTATCCATTTTTCTCCTAAACGCTTAGATATTTCAGAGCAAGAGCGATTAATTCCTCTATGCTCTTTGCGGCAGGTTTTGCTTTTTTGACCGCCTCGAATGCCTCGCTTTGCCCGAAACCTAAGGTTTTGAGCGCGATTACCGCGTCCGAAACGTCGGCGTCAAGTTTAAGCGTAGACGCGAATACGTCCGAATCCGGAAATTCCTCCGGCACTATTTTTTCCTTCAGTTCCAAAAAAATCCGCTCGGCCGTCTTTTTGCCCAATCCCTTAGTTTTGCATAACGCCTTGGTATCGCAAGTCAGTATCGCCAGCGCAAGCGCGCCCGGCGACATAGCCGAAAGCAAGGAAAGGGATACTTTGGGACCTACTCCGCTTACTGTGATAAGGCGCAAAAACATTGCGCGCTCCTCCGCGCTCTTAAAGCCGTAAAGGGATATGCCGTCCTCTTTTATAATAAGATGCGTATATAAGCGCACGTCGCCCGAATCGGGCAGACCGCAAAGCGTGGAGGAACTGCATTGAAGCATAAAGCCTATTCCGCCCACTTCCACGACGGCGCAACCTTGTTCTTTTTTTATCAGTTTTCCGTTAACAAAATCAATCATTATCAAACCTTATATAAGGAGCTTAATCTATCCGTCTGGCTGTGAGTGAGCGCCACCGCCAGCGCGTCCGCGGCGTCATCCGGCTTGGGTATCGCGGATAGTCCCAGCAGCACCTTTACCATCTGCTGAATCTGTGCTTTGTCCGCCCTGCCGTAGCCCGTCAATGCCTGTTTAATCTGCAAAGGGGTATACTCATATAGTATTGCCTTGCTCTGGCAGGCTTTATACAAAATCACTCCCCGCGCCTGTGCCACCATTATCGCCGTCTTTTGATTGGTGTGGAAAAACAATTCCTCCACGGCGATCGCGTCTGGAGAATATTGCGCAATCAGCGTGTCAATGCCCTCCCCCAATTGCTTTAGCCTTTGCGCAATGCTCGTTTCCTTGCCTGTACGGATTGCCCCATACCCCAGCATACTCACCTTGCCGCCGTTCTTTTCTATTATCCCGTAGCCGGCAATGGCGTATCCGGGGTCTATCCCCAAAATTACCACGCTCTATACTCCCTCTTGGATAGAGCGCAACAGCTCCTTTATTATTGAAATAAGCTCCTCACAGTCATGAGATATGCTGTCAAACTCTTTTTGGGTCAAAACGTTGTTTTGCAACAGCGTTTGGAGATAAAATCTGCTCTTTACTCCCCATGTTAAAGCGTGCTGAAATGTCTCGAATATATCGTCGTTAAACTCGTCTTCAAAAGCCAGGCTGAGATATGCCCCCATGTTAAGTCCCGATTCCACCAGAAAAGAGGCGACTTCCGGTCTGTTTTTTTCGCCCTTGACGTAAGAGGCAAGATTAAGAATGCGGGACGCATATTTTTTTGCCTTTTCTATCGCGGAATTTTCCATTTTTTTCTCCTTGGTGTATTATAACGCATTTTTCGCGCTTTGTAAATACAATTAAGAACGCTTGTGCATTAATGCGACATATTATGTATCGGTGGTACGTATCACCTGTATGTATCATCTAATTATTATTAACTGGAGATGATTATGAGAAATACTTGCTGTTGCAATCAGGAATTTTGTTGCAAAACCTATGAAACCAAATGCACAGTATGCAAACCTATAAGAAAATGCTGCTGTTGCTGCTGCAGTCCTTGCTTCAATATATGCAAAATAATTAAATGCTTATGTTGCTGTAAGCGCTGCTGTTGTTGCAAAAAATGCTGCTGTTGCTGCAAAAAGTGCTGCTGCTGCGAATGCTGCTGCCCTAAAGTTTGCTGTGAAAAAGTATGCTGTGAGAAAGAGTGTTGCCACGATTTCAATAAATGCGCCTGCACCCCCTGCAATCCCTGCGATAGATGGAAAGGCGACTGCTGCTGCGACAATTTCTAAAAAAAACTTGCCGGTTTTACCCGGCAAGCTACATATACATATTAAACTAAGCAATATTTCTCTAAAATCTCCAAAATCCTATAAGCTCACCTATTGCGTCGCCCAGACTCTTAACCGATACGTCCTCGGTTAATACTATGGCGCATTCTTTAATTGTTTCTCCGCTCTTTTTATCTTTTACTATCAACTTGCCCACTGCCTCTCCCTTTTTAAGAGGCGCTTTCAGATTATTTTCAAGCAGAGTTTCCACAGTGAAATCGTATCTGGTCCCCCTCTTAGACAACAAATATATATCCTCTGCCGCCGCTATTTTGGGCATCTGTTTTTTTGCGCGTTTAATTGTTAAGTTATTTTCAATCAATTCACCTTTTTTTGCTATGCATTTTTGCTCGTAATTGCTGAAGGCGTAATTGAACAGCCTTATAACCTCTCTAAAGCGCGCCTGACTGGTTGTGCCTCCCAGCACTGTCGCGACTACACGCATATCATTTTTTTTTGCGGACGCGCTCAAACAAAACATAGCGTCG
>JBMNTS010000038.1:0-11280 GCA_050945855.1 Christensenellales bacterium
ATCTGCTGCTCATGGGTCAAGCGGGCGGGCAGAGTATCCCAGCTTTTGTCCACGCCCAGGCGGGCGTTAATAAGCCGCTCCAGATTGTATGCGCGCGCCCCTATGGCCATCAGGTTGCCTATGCTCATCTTGATGCCGGTAGCCGCCTGAATCGCTACAGTATGCGGAATCAGCGCGGCGACGTTGACCTGAAGAAGCTTGGGGAACTTATTGGCGAGCTTAATTACGCCGCCGAGATAAGGCATAACCTTATTGACAATGCGGGTCACCATGCTGTTGGGTTTACTGTAGAGCATACCCGGGAAAACCGCATAGGTGGTAAACAGGCAGCTGCCGCCCGAAGATACCGCTTCCATAAGGTTTTGAAACATTATGGTAAGCTGCGCCTTGCCGTGCGTTGTCAGAGGGTCTATATTAAGCCCTAAGCCCTCCAGCACAACCATATATCCCGCGTTGAGGTGACAGCCCCCTCTGTTACCTACCGAATAGCCCAGTCCCTGTCCCACGGCGCCTCTGGGCTCGTATGCCGCAAGCTCCATCCCCTTGGCGTTCATGGCGAACTCTTTGCCTCCGAATTTGTCAGACATAAAGCGCGTGCCTTCCGCAAGCATATTGGCTATCTCACCGTCGCGGTGGGCGATTTTTTCAAACATTTTGCTGATATTATCTGTTTTGCCAAACTCCAGCCCGTTTTTCCACATCCCTTTTTCGTTAAGCTCCATGGCAAAGGCGATGCTGCCGGCTGCGGAAATGGTATCCATGCCCAACTCGTCCAATTCATAATTCCAATTGATGATTTTCTGCAAATCATTGTTTAAGATGTTGGGGCCCAGTAGCCCTAAGGTCTCCAGTTCCGGACCTTTGACCGCTTTGCCCTCCACCTCCACAATGCGCGTGCATTGAATGGGACAGGTGGGACATCCCTTGTTTTTGATTAAATATTTTTCTGCAAGCGTCTCCCCGCTGACATCTCTGAAATCCTCATAGGTGCCCGCGGAAAAGTTTTTGGTGGCGAGGATGTGATTATTTTGCATGGGCGTAATCAGCGCTGCTGTACCCAAACGGGGCAGTTGCTTGCCCGTAATGGGATGGGCGCATAATTTTTCCGTCCACTTCTTTTTGAGTCCGTCCAGTTTTGCTTTGTCCGCAAAGTTTAGTGGGTGCACGCCGAAAGCGGTAATCGCCTTTAGATTTTTACTGCCCATAACCGCGCCTATACCGCCGCGCCCCGAAGCGCGCTCGTCGCTTATCGCGCAGGCGTAGCGCACCATATTTTCACCGGCGGGACCGATCACCAGCTTGCCGCTGCGCCCGCCAATAAGCTGCTGTGTCTCCCCCGTGCATTTGCCCTTTAAATGTTGGGCGTCCTTAAACTCGATGCCGTCCTGCGTAATCTCAAGTATGGTAAGCGTTTCGCATTTGCCGAGGATTACAATGGCGTCATAGCCCGCGCGCTTTAAGGAAATGCCGAAGCTGCCGCCGCTGTTGGAGGAGGTAATAAGTCCGGTAAGCGGAGATACCGCGCTTACGTTAAAACGACTGCTGCTGGGACAGCCCGAACCGTTGAGAGGACAGTTGGAGACCACAAGCACATTTTCGGGACCTAACGGGTCTATGGGACCGGTGATAAAATCGTTGAGTATGCGCGCCGCGAGCCCCTTTCCTCCCAGGAACAGTTTCCTGTCCGTATCGCTTATGGGATACTCCTCCCATGTTTTTGCGGTAAGGTCGATTTTTGCGACTTTGCCCGTATAACTGCCGTAATTAGTCATAATATATACTCCTTATAAAACATAATTCAGTAATATTATATTTTATAGCAAAGGTATTTTAACATTACTTGTCCTTCCGTATAACCACGCTGTCACCGTGTCTTACAAAGAACATGGTTATGCCCGCGCAGAAAACAAATATCGCGGCGTAAAGGAACATCAGATGTCTGTTGTTGTTAAAAAGCTTGATAAACAAGCCTAAGAAGAAGGGAGCCACGCCTTGCGCCGCCATGGAGAAGGTGTAATAGTAACCCGTGTACTTGCCCACGTTGCTGCCCTTGCTCATTTCCACTATCATGGGATAAGAATTGATATTGATGGTTGCCCAGCCTGCCGTCACAAACGCGAGCAGGATATAAAGCAATTCCTTATTCGCGGGGGTAACCATGACGAAACAAGCGATCAGGCCGCCTATAAGTATGAAAATGCCCAGCAGTATGGAACGCCTGCGCCCTATCTTGGAAGCAAGGAATGCGGCGGGCAAAAACATAACGGCGCTGAAAATGGAGGGAATCATGGTAAGATAAATCAGGGTAGCATCGGTAAAGCCTAAGTTGTTTGCCGCGTATATGGACAAGGTGCTTGACATAGCGTTGTAGCCCATAAACCAGAGGAAAATAGAGGACAGAATCAAAATAAGGCTCTTGCGTTTGGCGGGGGACAGTTTATCCGTACCGCTCAATGCTTCTTCCTCGTCCAATTCATTTTCTATATCCGTGCCGTGGGCGGCGTCATAGGCCGCCACTATTTTTTTCTTTCTCTCCACTAAGGCGGGCTCGTCCACCGCATGCTTAAAGTAAATCATGGCGATAAGCATTACCGCGGCGGTAAGCGCGAATATCAGGATATTGGAGGAGTAATCCTTGCGCAAAAACATAATTATCATTGCGGCGCCGCCGCCCAATCCGCCCATAATGTTGATAATGGCGTTGGCGGGGGAGCGCAGAGGCTTGGGGGTAACGTCGGGCATAAGCGCGACGGAAGGGGAGCGGTAAGTCGCCATTGCCACCAGAGCCAAAAACAGAGTGACAACAAATATGATAAGCAGTTGATTGTCCTTTTGGGTAAATGCGTTGGCAAACGCCTCCCTTGCGGGCACCACCAGTTCCAGATACGCGGTGGAAGTCTTGCCTTCCACCTTAACGGGAATGATCTCATAGAATTTGGCGGGATTATCGGCGGCTACAAATCCTTCTTCCACCTTTTGCGCTTCCACGGCGTATTGCACTATATGGTCTATTTCCGCCGCGTTATCCTCGTCCTCGAGAAATTCCATAATTTTGGCGTCGGTAACAAAACCCTGTTCATAAAGGACGGCGTTGTCAAGCACGCCCGCCTTTTTAAGATTTTTAAGTCCGATATGGTCCACCGCCGATATCGTAATAAGCAAAACCGCGCTCATGATAACGCCCACCACAAAGAACGGGGTGCGTCTGCCCCATCTGCTGCGGCAGCGGTCGCTTATGCTGCCGAATAGGGGCAGCAGGAACAACGCCAGTATATTATCCAACCCCATCAGCAGACCTCTGTAAACGTCGTTAAGCCCGAAGGTATTGGTCATTATCAGAGGAAGGAGGGTATCATATAATTGCCAGAATACGCAAATAGTAAAAAAAGCAAACCCTACCTTAATAGTGTCCTTGATATTAAGTTTAAGCTTCATTTGATTCTCCTAAAACAATACTCTGCTTACGATTATACAATACATTTAGCTATAAGTAAATACCAAACTAAAACTATAAGGCAAAAAAACCTAATCGGCTTCTTCGTTGGCGCCGCTGTTCTCCGGCTCCTCTGACCCCTCTTCGGACTTAGTCTTTGTTGCTTCGGGTATTACTTCGGGCGACGGCGTTTGAGCGGCCGCTTCCTTTTCCGCTTTTATGCTGTTTATCTGCGCGGTAATTTTTTTCACTTGCCCCGCGGCAATCAGCAAAAACACCACCACCGCGCCCAAAACTAAAATGCCGGTACGGTTTTGAAATATTTTGATTACGCCGCTCATTAATTGCAACTTGCCTTTATAAATACCCAAGACCTCGCTTGTGGGATAGGTATCCTCGGCGGGAGAATTGATGCCCTGCGTATAGAATAACAGGCTGCCGTCTTGCTCCTCGACGCGGTTGACCTTATGCACGATAAGCATGCCCTCGAACCGGGGCTCCATGGAGTAAAAAACTATATAATCGCCTGCTTCTACTTCCTCGGCAGATACCTTGCCCGCAAAAATGAAGTCGCCGGGACTGATTGCCGGCTGCATGGAATCGGTGATTACGATAAAAAACATATACCCGAAAAACGCGGGTACCTTTCCCTTTTTTCTGGCAATGGCGGAGGAAATGATAAGTATAAGGGAAAACACTACAATAATTACGGTGAATATTGTGGCGGCTACGGAAACAGCTTTGTATAATTTAGCCTTATTTATTTTTAATTGTATCTTTTTTCCCATTGCCATTTTCTAGCGGTGTCCGAAACTACGCTGTCGGTTAAGCGGCTTACCCTGTTGCTCCTGATATCCTTGCGCAAAGCGGTCTGAACCACCACATATTTATATACTCTGTTGACATTTTCAACGGGGTAAAGAGCCATCCTGCCTTCAAGCAGCTTGTCCGCTATCGCATCCGCGCTTTGTTTTTGCGCCTCAAGCTCATTTAAGGCGTCTCTGATTTCCTTGCGGTATGCCCTGCGTTTGGCGGCAAGCGCGTATTTTTCCTGCAGGAAAGCGCGGGTTGCCTCCTCCTGCTGCTCCGCAATAAATCTGCGCTGCTCTGATTTCAGCATTTCCAGACGAATCTGCTCATCTTCGTAAGCGGCGTTGATATTGGCTTCCGCTTCCTTAATATCACGGATATTCTGCGCTTGAATATCCGCAAGCTCTGCCAGATTCTGCTCTTTTTCTTTTTCTATTCTCAGCCTTTCCGCCTTGATATATTCTTTGTTAATCTTTCTCTTTTCTTCTAAGCTATTAAGCTCGGAGGCATACTTTTGCTCCAGCGCCTTTTTTTTGTCCGCGAAATCTTTTTGCAATTTTTCGAGGTTTTTGCGGTAATCCGCCTCCGCCTTTGCCCTTTCCGCCTCCAACCTGGAAAGTTTTTCCGATTTTTCGGAGGCTATCTCCAGCGAGAAAGACTCGATATGCGCTTTGTTCTGCGCTCTTTCCACCTCCAGCTTTGCCAGATCCCGGCGCAGCTTTTGTTCAATGGCCGCTGTTTCCGCGCTTATATACTCTTCGTTTTCCTTGATTTTGGCAAGTACGGCGGCAAGCATTGCCTGTTTATTGGCTTCCGCCTCCGCCAGTCCGTCATTGTAGAGCTTTTCGTTTTCCGCCTTTAAGGCAGCCAGATGCGCGGCGATATCTCCCTGCTCCCTTGCCAATTCCTCTTCCCCCGCCTTTTTTTGCAGGGCAAGTTTTTCTTTTTCCTGCCGCACCCGCTCTTCGCTTTCCCGCGCTTGGGCGGCAAAATCAATAAGGGCCTCCCGCATTTTATCCTGCAGCAGGCGGGTGTTGGCGGCTAAATATTCCTCGTTTTCCCGGTTTACTCTGCCGATTTCTTCTTCTATTTCCCGTCTTTTTTGCTCAAGCGCCTGCCTTTCCTCTTGCTTTTGGATCAAGACTTTGTTTAACTCGTGCGCTTGCCTTTCCTGCTCCGATATCTCGGCGGTAAAATCCTCAAGCAGTTTTTGCTGAACATCCCGTTCGGTATTGCTCAGAATCTCTTTGAGCATGAGCAGTCTGCGTCTGGCTTCGCCCGCCTTAATTTTGTTAAGCGCGCGCTCCAGATGCGCGTCCCTTTGCTCTTCCGCCTTTTTTACTATTGACTCCGCTTTAAGCAATATTTCCCGATATTCTTCGCTCTCCTCGGATATTACCTTATCATAGCTTTTTGCCTGCAACGCTGCCAGTCTTGCGTACAACAGCTGCATGGCGACTAGCTCGTCCGCTTCCCGCCTGAGATCGGCTTTGATATCCTGCAGCTTCAAGGTGACCAGCTGGCGGGATTTGTTATACCGTGTCCTTTGGGTTTTGATAGCCTGTTTTATTTCATCAGCGTCCTTAATCCGCTGTGTTTCTTCGCGCGGGGATTTAAGGCCTTGCTTTTCCAAAAAGAGCTCGTTGTTGATTTTCATTATCGCTTTGAAGAATTGGGCAAAAGTGGTCTCCAGCCTGCGCTCGTACTCCAGCAATTGCGCCTCGTCCTTCGGCTCTTCTTCAACGGCGTCCTTTAACAAGTCGCTTTTGATAAGCTGCTCTTTGATTGCCTGATAGTAATACTCGTTGACTACCTCTTCGGGCGCGCCGCGCTGACTCTCCCGCTTATACACGCCTTCGTATTCGATATCTTCGCCTAAGCGGTACCTTTTGACCTTGGTCGCTCTGACGCGAATCTTGGCAAAACGCCTCTCCCTTGTGGCGTTGTTGGCTATCATCGTGCGCAATCCCAGCGCGACGAGGGAGGTAAGGTCGTCGTAATAATCGCGGTCAAAGGTAAACTGCTTTTCGCTCACATTGACGGTAAAGCCGCTTTCTCTGTATGCGGACATAAAGAGCCAAAGCTTGTAAGCGTTGTTGTAATCCCTGTTCATCAAAATGGCGTTGGTTTTTATTATAGGGGGATGAACGGGTTTGCTTTTGGACAATTCCTTGTAAAAGGAAGTGCCTTGTAATATCATCAGTCTTTTTCTGATGTTTTCGATTTTTTCAATAAGCGTGGTGTTGTTGTCCCCGGACTGATTGACAAGGCGGGGCTCGCTTACGTTAAAGGAAATATCGCATTCCACATCGTTGTTGCCTACCTTAAAGGAACTTGCCACTTTAAGGCGGGTAATCTCGCGGGAATCAATGGATTTTTTAATCTTGCGGTAACGCGCCTCCATAAAAACCACAAGGCGGTTGATAAGAGTGTACACGACGCGGTTTTCGTAAAGGTGCAAATCCTCTTCCATGCGTTTTGTCAGCACTTTAAGAGGCTTGAGGTCTCCATCCGTAAACTGCGCCACATCCCTGCTGTTGGCGGCAAGATGCCTTATGGTCTTGCTGGAAATGCGCTTTGCTTTTTCTATCACGGTAAGCTCAAGCTCGTCCTTTATAAAGCGCATCGGGTTTTTCGCAATACTTTCTACGGAAAAGAGCAGACCTTCTATAGTTAAAATCCAATTATCGTCAAAAATAAGGTCCTCTTTATAGAAAACCTGTTTGAGCTCGTTTTTTCCGTACCGGACGGCACGCAAAAAATCGTCGTACATCCGGTCAAAGAAATTTTTGTTTGAATTTTTTCTCTTAACCTGCATTGCGCCGCTCCGCTACATGTTCTTTAACAGCGATTCAAGATATTCGATGGAATCTTTGAATACGCCCTGACCGAATTTGGTATTCAAAAATTTTATAAGCTCATTGATTTCTTTTACCAGGAAAGGCAAATTGAGAGAGGTGAACTTGCGTAATATTTTTGAGGCAAGCATAAAGTCCAGTCCCTCATATTCGCTGCCGCCGCATTCCACAAAAATGGGTATAAAGCGCTTGATTTGCAGCATTATGCGGTTGCCGAACGCGATTTTGAATTTCTTTTGTATAAACTCGTCCAGTTCCTCAAAAACGTTAAGCGTGTTTAAGGAAATGGCGTTCCGCTTAACCGCCTTATCAAACAAGCCGGTAAGATAATCGTTGCTTATATTGAGATTCTGCTCCAGAGGGGCGTCAAAATATTCGCCTTTTTGGTTGAGGCCTATCGTTACCGCTCTGTCGTACACCTTATCCGTAATGGTAAAGGTGGAATCGTCCTGGTTTGCCGTGCCTATGAACCATAGGTTCTGAGGCACAAATACCTTGCCTTCAATAAGGTTGACGGGGTCATTCTTCAGCGCGTTGGGCACAAGGTCAATCAGCCATTCGTTATGGTCGGGCATTTCCATAACGGAGAGAAAATCCGCAAAATAATACTCTATACGCGCAAGGTTCATTTCATCCAGCACTATAAAGCAAGGGTCGTCGCGGAAGGAACTCTCATACAAGCTGGCGAGAAAGTCCGTCTCGTTAAACCTTTTGGTAAATTCGTTAAAGTAACCCAAAAGCTCGGCGCGGTCACGCCAGTTGGGCTGCACCGAAACCATTTGCGCGGGGTGTGAAAAAAATCTGGAAACGGCGTAAGGCAGACTGGTTTTGCCGGTACCGGAAATACCCTCCAGAATAATGACCTTGCTGGACGCCATACCCGCGATAAACAGCCTGACCGTCCTTTGGTCATAATACAGCTTGTACTGCACCGCCGCAAAATTGCGGAACCTCTCCACTATCTCGGACAAGGATATCATATCCTCTTCCGCCATGGTTATGTATTGGTGCGAGCCGTCGTATTTTTCGTCTATGGCAAGCAGCTTGGGGAATCTCTCTTCCAGCACTTCTCCTTGCTCTTCTTCGCCTTCTCTTAAATCGTGCACTCCCTCTATGTACTCGTTAAATTCCGCAAAATTGGCAAGTTTCATATTGAGTATGGCGTTTTTTTCCTTGCTCATTTTGCTGACCTGATTCTTCAGCCTGCTTACCTGCTCAAGCAATTCGTCCTTTTCTATCTCTTTGGCGCGGAATATGAAGAAACGCCGCAAGACCTGAGCCACTCTGTAAAACAAAAAGAACAAAAAGGTGAAATTGATAAGGGTAACCAGCACAAAAGCGAGCCACCCCCAGAAATCGAAAAACCTGACCGCTCTGCCTAAATCTATAAAATAATTGCCGATATCGGTAATAAATGCTTTTTTGAACACGCCGAAAAGAGTGGCAAAAAAGATGCCGATGTTCTTGACCAACTCGTATAAGAAGGCTAAATAGTATTTCGCGAATTCTCCCATTGTTTACTCCGTTACAATTTTCAGGTTTTTGCCTCTGTTATTATACGTTGCCGATAAAAAAAGTTGCCGTAAAATCTCTTGTCAACGGCAACCTTTTAAATCAATATATGCTTTATCGCTTATTAATCCGCTTTCTTTTCTTGCGCTTTTGGCGCAGGTGTCTTTTTGGTTGCTGTCTTGGGTGCGGTAGCGGTTTTAGCTGCGGGTTTGGGCGCGGCGGGCTTTTTTACCGGAGCCTTTTTGACGGGCTCGGCGGCGGGCTTTTTTACCGGAGCCTTTTTGACGGGCTCGGCGGCGGGCTTGGCGTCCTCTTTTGCGACGGGCCCTTCCGCTATCGCCGCGGCAGCTTCCTTCTGCGCTTGTTCCGCCTGCATTTCCGCCTTGATTTTTGCCTCAAGTTCCGCTCTGAGCTGCGCCTCTTTGGCGGCTTGCTCCTCTTCGGCTAACTTGTTGCTGTCATGCTTTGCCTGATCCTCCGCTCTTTCGCGGGCAAGCTTTTGCTCCAGTTCCGCAGCGAGTTTTGCCTTGTTGTATCCGCTGTACGCCCTAAGCAGATTGTACACCGCGTAAGCCACTATCAACAAGGAGGGGATAACAACGACAATCAGGAAACCTTGGGTAGA
The DNA here is from genome assembly GCA_050945855.1 of Christensenellales bacterium. Lineage (GTDB taxonomy): Bacteria > Bacillota > Clostridia > Christensenellales > DTU072 > CAYSNP01. The sequence goes on from JBMNTS010000038.1 coordinate 9,239, forward strand.
CTGCACGAAATTGATTACGGCGCCCACACCTTTGATATGGTATCTGTATTCGCTGATTACGTTAAAATAAATTACCTCGTCTCTGTCCGGCTCGTTGTAATTATCGCCTTTGGTGATATAATTATCGCCGTCAACAGCGTATATTCTGTGAGTATTAAGGTAGTATACTCCCTGCTCGGCGTCGAAAGCCTTAAAGGTAATTACTTTTCCCACGGGCAAGCCTTTCTTTTGGTCATCTTTGAGTACCTTTGCCACTACCAAAGCGCCCTTGGGGAAAGAGTCTTTATTGCTGCCGGTCATGGAATCGCTCTTTACGGCAAACAAGCTGTATCCGAACAGGCTGGAGTAGCCGTCGTCTTTGCTGTTGATCGTGCTTACGGCAAGCAGCAATATTATAACGCAGATTACTCCGATTACCGAGTTTGCCGCAATATTTAATATTCTTTTCGTTCTCTTTTGCATTAGAACCCTCCATGTTAACACATATATAATTATTATATATCATTGATTTATAAAAATCAATAACAATAAATAAATATATATGGCTAATCGTGCTTTGAGGAAGCCGAACCGTGCGGTTTTAGCCCCCGCAACACACCAAATAAGCAATATTGCGTTAGCTTATGGCGATTATCTGCCACGCCAGATTGCCAAGGGGAGAGGGCGCATTGTAATTGTCAGTATCGTACTCGAAGGTAACGGTAGCCGTATATTCGCCGACTTCGGTTGCCTTAAAGTCTCCGCCATATACCGCCGTTACTCCTTCGGGTAAGCCTGTAACCTCAACGGTTATTTGCTCGCCTGTATGCGGGAATGGGCCTGTGTAATTCCATTGCGCGCTACTCATATTATAGTCCGCTTTGTCTATCGTAAGAGTGCCGGGCTCAAAGGTAATAGTATAATTGGGATTGTTTGCGTTTGTAAGGGTACCTTGAGTAATAGCATATCCGCCCGCGTTGTTGCCGGAATCTCTGGACAGCGCGCCGACAAGAGTGTCGCCCGCGACCAAGTTGGTCACCTGATAAGTAAACTCGGGATCCGATTCACCGTAAACCTTGCTCTGATTATCCGCCGCTACCGTTATCGCTCTTTTGGCGATTACAAGATTGCCGTAAACAGTACTTATGGGATAATTTGTTCCATTATCTTCAAATGCCGCTTTTGTTGCTTTTACAGAATATCTGCCCGCATTTTTAGGCAAACCGTCGGCATAAGCGGAAACGGGAGAATCTTGAAGCTTGTATTGGTAAGTTACACCTGTTGTTGTTGAATAAAAGCTGTTGGGAGCGACTGCATAATCATTACCATCGTAGATCTTGCCAGCCAGAGTTTCAGGCGTGGTAAGGATATCATCGTTAAGGTCGCCTTCAAATTTTATCATTGTGGAAAGGACTTGCTCTTTTATGGAGTCAAACGCGTCGGCGTCCCAGCCTTCCAGCCAGATTTTAACGGTAATCTTGTCCTGATAGAGATCCGTGCCTATTGAAGTGCTCAGAGTTAACAGAGTATTGGTGTATCCGTTAAGGTCTGCCGCTGTAAATACATTGGGAGCGGAAGGCGCGGGGGGCAGTTGGGCATTGGGGCCTTTCTGGTAATTGTAATACAGCGTGGCAAGATTTTCTATCCCGTCATAATTGCCGAATCTTCCAAAGCCTTGGTCCGCGTTAGGCTCAAAGATTTTTCCTCCGAAAGCAATGCGCACCGCGTTGGCCGCCTTTGCCTGGATTACGGTGTCTTTGGCTCCCAATGTCACATTGCCGAAGGTGTGTCCCGCAACGGCTGACCAGACATAAGCGGGGGTGCTTGTCTTGCCCTGAATGCTGGTTACTGCGGTGAGATCGGGGTTAAGCCTGATGTTGTACGCGTCATTGCCTCTGAAATATAAATCAAAGGCATAATATGCCGCCTGGTCCGCGTTAAGAGTTTCGTCAGGATATTTCATTTCAAAATCGACGGCATCCGAAGTAGTGACTGTCGTAAGCGCCGTCGCTTCATCCTTTACCAGATTGTTAAGTCCGAAAAATTGACCGGCGTTTTCCATT
>JBMNTS010000039.1:0-10913 GCA_050945855.1 Christensenellales bacterium
GAGGGTTCAAATCCCTCCTTCTCCGCCAATCAAAAGACCGCAAAATTGCGGTCTTTTTCAATAAGCCAATAGGGATTTGAACCCCTAGGGCACGAAAGGGAAAAAGCACTTGCCGGTGGCAAGTGCGCCTTGAGTGCGCCGAAAGCTAAGCTTGAGGCGTGAAACTATTTTTTTATTATAGGGTGGCGTATCACTGTTTTCCACTTTGCGGGCTCGACTTTTCTGATGTTCGAAAGATATATCTCGTGGTGCAGACGATTATCGGAAAAACCGCTTGCATAACCCTTTTCTTCCAAATATTTGTGCATCCGTTCTACGGTAGCGGGCTCGTCGTCAAACGGGCCGTTGTGCATAATCTGAACACATAAACCTTCATGGATAGTCAAAAATTCAGCTATGGAACAATCCATTTTCTTTTTACGCGATGCCTCCGTTACCGCCCAGTCAAAATCCTCTTTCTTTACAAAGTCGGGCAATCTTATAACCGAAATCCAATTAAATGTTTCTTTGTTCCGATAATCTACGCCTTTAATTCCTTCCTGCCACCAAAAACCTTCCAACGGCGGAACAACATATTCAAAAAAGCCCTCTATTTTATGATTGCCTTTGTAACTCATTTTAATTGTATAAGCTATCCCGTAAAGCACCGCCATTGCCTGCTGATATGCTCCGCCCTCTTTATTAGGGTCGCCTTTGCCGCGTACGGCAATATAGTTTATCGGAGGTACTTCTATGATTTCCGGTTTGTCTTTGGGTAAATAAAACTCTTTGTACTCTGTCTTAAAATCAAAAGCCATTTTGACCTCTTTATTACCTGTTATTTATTCTATTGTATCATAATAGAATTAACATTTTAAGTATTACCCTTTACCGTATGAACAGGTTGCGGTTTATCAGTTAAAGAAATAACATTTTCCCAGAACCCTATAGATTTACGCCTTTTGTCGCTGCGGCGTTTTGAGAGAGCGCAAGCCGCCCCCGATTTCGTTTTTGTACGAGAGTTTGAGGAGAATGGGAGTAACAAGGGTAGTAAAGATAATCAGTATCAGTACAAACGGGAATATACCTTCGCTTATAAGCCCTGCGGATACGCCTTTTTGAGTGCAGACCAGCACCACTTCAGCGCGTACCATCATGCCCAATCCCACCCTGAGGCTGTCCATGTTAGAGAAGCGTGAAAGCTTTGCGCCAAGTCCGCAGCCTAGCAGTTTGCCCAATATTCCTGCGGCGACGATGGCAAATCCGAAAGCCACCATTTGCCCGTTAATGCTGCCGAATGAGGTCTGAATCCCTATATTGGCAAAGAAAACCGGACCGAAAATCATATAGTTGCTTGTTTCGATTTTCTGGTCCACATAATCGCGGTCGCCTATTCCCGACAGCATAAGCCCTGCAATATACGCTCCGGTAATGTCCGCGACATTAAACCACCTTTCCGCCGCCCACGCAAACAAAAAGCAGGTCGCGAAGGCGAATATGGGTATTCTGCGGTGATGGCCGTATTGTTTTGACATCCATTTTAGCAACATCAAAATGAGCAATCCGACGACGAAAGCGGCTACAAAGAATATCGCCATAAGCCCTATTGATATGCCGATATCCCTAACATTATTGCTGTCTTTCAGGCTGATAAGCAAAGAAAGAAGTATGACTCCGATTATATCGTCGATAATGGCGGCGGTAATGATGGATGTGCCGATTTTTGCATTGAGTTTCCCCAGTTCCTTAAGCGTTGCCACGGTTATGCTGACCGAAGTCGCCGCCAGAATAGCGCCGTAGAAAAGATTGGAAATTATTTGCGGGCGGGTCAGCCCCGTAAAGCCGCCGTTAAAGGCGCATGCGACTATAAATCCCAGCGCGAGGGGAAATACAACGCCCAAAACGGTGATTACGACAGAAGCGACGCCCGTTTTTTTGAACTGGCTGATATCCGTCTCTATGCCGGCGGAAAACATAATCAAGATTACTCCTATCTTTGACAAAAACGCAAGCCCTTCCAAGGTTTCGCGTGTAAAGACTTCCTGACCCGGAATGTATTTGACAAGACTAAGCAAAATTCCCGCTACCAACATGCCGATAACCTGCGGCATGCCCAAACGTCTGCTTCCGATGGAAAGCAATTTCGACGATATAAGTATCAATGCCAACGGCAGCAAAAGTGTGTAGTATTCCATAATTTATTCCAAAAAAACGCCGTTAAGGCGCATCCTCTTCTTTCCTTTTCTTTTGCCAATTATATTACTTATTAAACACCTTAGTCAAGCTTTTTTCATTTCTTTAAATAATATGATTGCAATCGGCCCCACAATGGCAAATTTCCCCGCTTTCGTTCCCGTTGTCCGCCGTCCAGCGAGGATACCGCGAATACGATAAAGTTTTTGGATAAGATTTTTACGGTGTTTTTCGCTCTTGCAAAGCCCGATTCCACCGCCGCGAAGCCCAGATTCATAAAGAAAACCAGCAGCGCCGCGAGCATGACCCATAGGGTGTCTATTATTGATATTGCCATTTTGTTTGCTCCTCCTTTTTAATTTATTTGATTATCTTAACCTTAACAGCAGGTTGCCGTGGGTGGGACAAGGCCGACGTTTCTTAGAATAAACAAGGGGCAACGGTACCGGTAAAGATCCCCGGCATCATTGCCCCTCTGTTTATATTAATTACAGTATTATAAAGAAAAACGGCGTCGCAGAGATTGCTCTCCAAGACGCCGTTGGCCTTTTATGCAAGTCATTGTACACTCGGCGGCAGCGATTTGTCAAACAATTTTGAGATGTTTCCGAAATAATTGACAAGCTCAAAAGGCTTGTGCTATACTCGTGTTACAATACATTATCAAATGAGCAAAGGCGTTCATTCGTGTGGGAAGCTATCCCTTGTGAGTGAGCGCCTTTTGATTTATAAAGGAAAAAACCATGAAGCTTGAGGGTCAGATACGAATTCCGTCCGGATGCGCCATAGCAGCCGTGATATCAAGAGAAGGACGCCTTATGACAGGCGAAAAGATTATCGAAAGCATGTTGCCCATGCACGACCGCTCAAATGGGTTGGGCGGCGGGTTTGCCGGGTATGGCATATATCCGGAATACAAAGAATTTTATGCGTTTCATGTTTTTTATGACAATAACGACGTCCGCCTCGAATGCGAGAAGCTGCTAAAGGAAGGCTTTGAGATTGTAAAGGCGGAAACCATGCCGATAAGACTGATTCCCGAGATAACCGATATCCCGCTTATATGGAGATATTTTATAGCGCCTCTGGCGTCGGTGCTGTCCCGTCTGCAACTGGACGAAAAGGAACATGTGGCGCGAACGGTCACGCATATAAATACAAAGCTTGACGGCGCCTATGTGTTTTCCAGCGGAAAGAATATGGGCACTTTCAAGGCAGTCGGATTTCCCGAGGATGTGGGGCGCTTCTACCGTTTGGAGGAATACGAGGCGTACTCATGGACAGCCCACGGAAGATACCCCACCAATACTCCGGGCTGGTGGGGGGGGCGCGCATCCTTTTTCGCTGCTGGACTATTCCATAGTGCATAACGGCGAAATATCCTCTTACGACGCAAATCGGCGTTATATAGAGATGTTTGGCTATAAATGCACGCTCCTGACCGACACCGAGGTCATCACCTATATTGCCGATTATCTTTTGCGCAGAAAGGGTCTGACGCTGGAGGAAACCGCCTCTGTCATAGCTGCTCCCTTCTGGAGCACAATCAAAGGAAAAGAAGCCCGCGAGGCGGAGCGCCTTGCGTATCTGCGAAAAATTTTCCCCAGCCTTCTGATAACGGGGCCATTTTCCATAATTCTCGGATTCGGCGGCGGTCTGATGGCGCTCAACGACAGATTGAAGCTGCGCTCCATGGTGGTCGCCGAAAAGGGAGACCGTGTGTTTATCGCAAGCGAAGAGGCCGCTATCCGGGTACTTGAGCCAGACGCGGAAAACGTGTACGCTCCCATGGGCGGGGAGGCGGTTATTGTTAAGGTAAAAGAAGGTGCTTACTGATGTCGGTTAATTATATTTTCCCCGAATTTGAAGTGGTCCGCAATTATGACCGCTGTATTGCCTGCCGCGTGTGCGAGCGGCAATGCGCGAATGAAGTACATACCTTTGATACCGAAGGCAAAATTATGCTTGCCGACGAAGCAAAGTGCGTCGATTGTCAGCGCTGCGTGTCCCTTTGTCCCACACACGCGCTTAAAATAGTAAAAAACGATTGCGCCTTCCGCGAAAACGCCAACTGGAAGAGGGACACGATAAAGGAAATTTACAAGCAGGCTTCAAGCGGCGGCGTTCTGCTTTCTTCCATGGGGAATCCGAATCCCCTGCCGGTGTATTGGGATAGGATCTTAATCAACGCTTCGCAGGTGACAAACCCCCCGATAGACCCTTTGCGCGAGCCGATGGAAACCAGGGTATTCCTCGGCAAAAAGCCGGACGAGATAAGCCGCGGCGCCGACGGCAAAATAAAAACCCAACTGCCGCCGCAGATTGAACTTGCGATGCCGGTCATGTTTTCGGCCATGAGCTACGGCTCAATCAGCTATAACGCCCACGAAAGCCTTGCCCGGGCTGCCGTAAAACTCGGTATCCTCTACAATACCGGGGAGGGCGGTCTGCATGAGGATTTTTATTGCAACGGAAAACATACCATAGTTCAGGTAGCGTCCGGGCGTTTTGGAGTTCATGAGGAGTATCTGAACACCGGCGCCGCCATAGAGATAAAAATGGGACAGGGCGCAAAGCCGGGCATCGGCGGACATCTGCCGGGAGCTAAAATAGTGGGCGACATTTCCAAAACCCGTATGATACCCGAAGGCTCGGACGCGATATCCCCCGCGCCTCACCATGACATATATTCCATCGAGGATTTGCGCCAGCTGGTTTATTCGCTCAAAGAGGCGACACAGTATAGAAAGCCGGTAATCGTAAAGGTTGCCGCAGTGCATAATATCGCGTCGATTGCCAGCGGTATCGCCCGCAGCGGAGCGGATATTATCGCTATAGACGGATTCCGCGGCGGAACGGGCGCGGCGCCCACGCGCATCCGCGATAACGTCGGCATTCCCATTGAACTTGCCCTTGCGGCGGTAGACCAGCGCCTTCGCGATGAGGGCATCCGGAATAATGTTTCACTGGTGGCGGGCGGAAGTATCCGCTCCGCTTCGGACGTGGTGAAGGCTGTGGCTCTCGGCGCCGACGCCTGCTACATTGCGACCGCCGCGCTTCTGGCGCTCGGATGCCACCTCTGCCGCACCTGCCAGACCGGAAAATGCAACTGGGGTATCGCTACACAGCGCCCCGAGCTTGTCAAACGGTTAAATCCCAATATCGGGGCGGGTAGGCTGGTCAATCTTATGACGGCATGGAGACATGAGATTAAGGAAATGATGGGCGGTATGGGTATTAATTCAATCGAGGCGCTGCGCGGAAACCGACTTATGCTGCGCGGCGTCGGCATGACGGAAAAGGAGCTTGAGATTCTCGGTATCTCACACGCGGGCGAATGAAAAGAGTATTTGTAAACGAGAAATGGTGCCTTGGCTGCCATCTTTGCGAGTATAACTGCGCTTATGCCAATTCGGGCGTAGCCGACATGGTAAGGGCGCTCAAAGACAAGAGTATCTATCCGAGGATTCGCGTGGAGGGCGGCGATAAAATCACCTACGCCTTATCCTGCAGGCACTGCAGCGACCCTCTCTGCGTCGCAAGCTGTATTTCCGGCGCAATGCACATCGAGCAGGGAACGGTATGTATTGACCGGGAAAAATGCGTGGGCTGCCTCACCTGCATTCTCGTCTGTCCTTACGGCGCATTGGCGCGGGGAGAGCACGGCGCGGTGCAGAAATGCGAGCTGTGTCAGAAAACCGCAGCGGGCTCGCCTGCGTGTGTGGCGGGCTGCCCCAACATGGCTTTGGTTTATGAGGAAAGGTGAGCGATATGAAAAGATATGTAATTGTCGGAAACGGCGCGGCTGCGATAGGCTGCCTGGAGGGAATCCGCTCGATTGATAAGGCTTCGGCGGTCACGATTGTTTCAAAAGAGCGTCATCATACATATTGCCGTCCGCTTATATCCTATTATCTTGAGGGCAAAACCGACCTTGCGCGTATGATGTACAGACCCGCCGACTTTTATGAAGAGAAAAGCTGTACCGTTATTTACGGCGAGTGCGCCGAGCGCATTGACGCGGAGGGAAAAAGGGTCATTTTGCATAACGGCGCGGCAATGGATTATGACGCCCTTTGCGTGACAAGCGGCTCATCCCCCTTTATTCCGCCAATGAACGGACTGGACAGCGTAAATAAAAAATTCACTTTTATGACGCTGGACGATGCCCTTGACATAGAAAAAGCAATCGACAAAGACAGCAGGATTCTGATTATAGGCGCGGGGCTTATCGGGCTGAAATGCGCCGAGGGTCTCAGCGGCAGGGTGGGCAGCATTATAGTTACCGATATTGCGGGCCGCGTACTGTCCAGCATTCTCGACGACCAAAGCGCCCGATTGGTCCGCGGGCGGCTGGAGAGCGAGGGTATTTCCCTTTTGCTTGGCGAATCGGTATCGCTGTTTGAGGGGGACACGGCAGTGATGGCAAGCGGGAAGCGGATTGAGTTTGACATTCTGGTTATTGCGCCGGGCGTTCGCCCCAATGCTTCATTGATTCGGGATATAGGCGGGGCATGCGGACGGGGGATTACGGTTGACAAGCACATGCGAACTTCGCTGCCTGATATTTACGCCGCGGGCGACTGCACCGAAAGCACCGATATATCGGATAAAACCGTCAAGGTCATGGCTCTGCTGCCCAACGCGTATATGCAGGGTCGGTGTGCCGGGGTCAATATGGCAGGCGGGGAAAGCGTATTCGACAAGGCTACTCCCATGAACTCCATCGGCTTTTTCGGTCTGCACATAATGACGGCGGGCAGCAGTTCGTGTCCCGCTGACGGCGGCGAGGTGTATGAGGAAATCACAGAAGCAAGCATCAAAAAGCTGTTTATAAAGAAGGGCAGGCTGGTCGGTTTTGTGCTGGTCGGGGACGTTGACCGGGCGGGAATCTACACCGATTTGATAAGGTCCCAAACTCCGCTTGACTCCATTGATTTTGATATGCTTAAAAAGATTCCTAATTTATTCGCCTTTAACCCAAACTACCGTGAGAAAAAGCTGGGGGGTGTGGTATAAAAAATGACAATTGACGCTCAAAATCTAAATTTTTCAGCCCTCAACCAAGCTATACGCGGCGCGGGGCGGGAGTGTAAAATCTGCGGGTGCCGCGGACAGCGTTTCATTGCCTCGGGGATGCGCGACAAAAGCATTGAGATTGACGGTGTGCCGGGCAACGCGCTGGGCGCATATCTCGGCGGCGCAAGCATAACCGTCAACGGCAACGCCCAGGACGCGGTAGGCGACACCATGAACGCGGGACGCATTGTGATACACGGCAACATCGGAGACGCGGCGGGATACGCCATGCGCGGCGGTGAAATCTATATAAAGGGAAACGCAGGTTATCGCGCCGGAATTCATATGAAGGAATACCGGGAGAAGAAACCCGTCATCGTAATCGGCGGCAGGGCGGGCAGCTTTCTCGGAGAGTATCAGGCGGGCGGTATTATCATTGTGTTGGGGCTCCATACCGACGGCAAGCCCATTGTCGGCAATTTCCCGTGTACGGGGATGCACGGCGGAAAAATGGTGCTGCGGGGAGATGTCTCCATCGTCCGTTTCCCCGGGCAGACCACCGTACGGAAGGCGACCAAGGCCGATATGGCCGAGGTAAGCCCCTTTATCCGGCAGTTTTGCGAGTTCTTCGGGTTTGACACTTCAAGCATACTCGGCGATACCTACACAGCGGTCACCCCCGACAGCAAAAATCCCTACAAGCAAATGTATGTGGAAAATTAAAACGGCAATTTGTTCGCAAAAGGGCATTGACCCTGTTACGGGTAAAGCCCAATGTTATTCAGGATAGCTTTTTCTGGCAAAACTCGATTTCCGTATGCGCTCCTTTTTCTGATCTAAAAGAAATCGCGGTTGCGTCGGCATAAGGGTAAATAGTATTTGACATACAATGTTTATCATTGACAAAAATTTCCACCGAGCATTTATCGACAAAAATTTCCGCGTGAATTTTATCCGATTTATCGATTTTCATGTATCTGATATTGCAATTCCCGTCCCCTTTGCTTCCTATTATCTTATGCCCGCTTTGCTCGCGGTTAAAGGTCACCAGACCGTGCTCAAACGATATCGAAGTAAAGCAATTGCTTCCTTTTCTCAACTTGATTTCCAAATTGCTTTTTGAATCAAATTTTATTTTCAGCAAAAATACTTCTCCCGATATGTTTTCAAAGCTTTTTTCCGCTTGAATATAATCGCTGACTTTGATTTTCTCCGTGTCAAAATACCCGTAGACTTCTCTTATCGGTGTTTGAATCAATTCGCCGTTTATTACCCTAAGTTCTCTAGGCAGCGTAAATATGCCGCTATACCCATGTTTAAGATATTTCAGAGGATTTGTTCTGCGCCACATTTGCATCCAGGCGATCATAATCACTCTGCCGTTAGGGGATAAGGCGGTTTGGGGCGCGTAAAAATCAGCTCCCGAGTCCAGTTCGCGCGCGTTTCCGGAAGTCAAAAATTCCGCTTTCCCCAAATCTACTTTGCCGATTTCGCACACGCTGGAATGCAGATTTTGGTACTCCAAATCCTTAGTTTCGGTATGCATAACGCTATAAATCAAAATATCGCCGTTATCGGTGCGGATAAGGTCGGGACATTCGAAAATGCCTGAGGATTCATTCTCTTTTTTCAATGCGCCGACAAAAATCCAATCGGTTAAATTGTCGCTTTTGTATAATGCGATCTGTCTGCCTTTATTATATGACGCGCCTATAACCGTGTAAAAGATGCCGTCATTATTGAGCATCTTCGGGTCGCGGAAAGAAAACTTGCGGCTGTACGGCGGGCGGTTTTTTATGGGGATTACGGGTTTTTTGAGTTTATCAAAATGTATGCCGTCTTTGCTTTTCGCAAGCATTTGATGCTGCCTCCGGAAAGGCACGCCGGTGTACATAAGATATAGTTCTCCGTCTTTTTCCAGAGCGGAGCCGGAAAAACATCCCAGGAACCAATCGTGCCTGCAATCGGGAGCAAGCGCGACGGGCAAATGCTCCCAAGTGAGAAGATCTTTGCTTACGGCATGTCCCCAATGCATACGCCCCCACCGCGAAGAATATGGATTGTGCTGATAGAAAAGATGCCATTCCCCGTTATAATGTATAAATCCGTTAGGGTCGTTTATCCAGCCCCAAGGCGCCGAAAAATGATATAACGGCTTAAACTCTGTATCGCATTTTCGTTTTTGAATGAATTTGTCCGCTTTGCTCAAAGTTCTTTCTCTCCTAAGATTAATTGTATGATGTGTGCCCTTTGGGCACATGATGTACTGTTTTTGCCGGGGCAAAAATAGCATTGGGGCTGTCTCTTGCGAGACAGCCCCATGGAGCGGGTAGCGGGAATCGAACCCGCAAGTTCAGCTTGGGAAGCTGATGTTATGCCACTTAACTATACCCGCGACAAGATATATTATATAGTTTTTTCGCAAAAAAGCAACACCTTGAAAGGACAAGTTAAAATGTTTTTTTGCAAGATTGCCTTCCGCAGCAGCGTAGTACGCAAAAATGCCGCCCGAGCGGGGCGGCAAGTGTAAAGCGGTGTTTTTAATATTTTATTCACGCGCGGGCGATTTTGGTGTTGTCCTTTTTAATGTTCGCCAATTCCTTAACGGGATTAGGTTGGGATTCCGCGCGGTAATCCACCTTGTATTCCTTTTGGTGGCGCGCAATTACGTTATGGCTGGCAACGTTCTTTATATCGTTGTTGACGCGGTCCTGATAGAAAAAGAATTCATGGTCTTTGGGTAAGTCGTCGACGGGCGCGTAATTCTCCCTGTTCGCGGTAAGCCTTATTTGTTCCGCGAGCACCTTGCGCACGTAATCCCTGGTATCGTGGAATTGCAACAGTTTAGGGAAGGCGCCTCCGGGTATAACCTGATGCCAGTCCTTTTTCTCGTGCTGCTTTAGTAAGTCCGCCGCTTTATGCAGCTGGGCAATTTCCTGCTCCAGGTGCTCCTCCCATATTTTCTTTACATTGGCGTCCAACTCGTCCTGATAAAAGGAATAATATAAATAGCACTCCATATACTCGTGCATCAGCAGATTTTCCAGCCATGTGCATTTTGGGTCTAAAAGGGCGCCGTAGTGGGTGACGTGCTGTTCCTCAATCATAGCGATTTCCAGATAAAGCTGCCGCCCCAAATCGTTATAGTAGGTGTTGCCCAGATTCATATAAAAATTCATGGTTTGCTGTTCGCCCGCGGTGATAATAAGCGTATTAAGCCTGGTGCGAATATCAGCCTTCTTTGAATCAATGGGATTTTTGACCGAATCAAAGGGGAAACGGTGCTCCGCAACGGTAGGGCGTCCGGGCGTGATATCCACATAGCTTTTAACCAGCTTTTCCGCGGGAGTCTGCGTGTCCAGATCCATGAGATTCGCGTATCGGTAAAGGTGGTCAAAGTCCTCCAGCAGCGCGAAATCCAGCGCCTGCTTTACATAAAGGTCGGGCTCGTTTTGCGCCAGCCACGCGGTGAGGTCAACCGCCACATGCTCGTAGCCTATCGTCGTTTCCAGTACCGTTTCGTCAATCGGCTTTAGCCAGTTGATGCGTTTTTGCTGCTGCTGTTCGATGCGGCGGGACAAAGCCAGCTCCCTGCGCACGTCATTGTTTTGACAGTTGCGGTGGAATTGGTGTTTAAAAATAACGGATTCCACCTCAATTCCGTTCATCAGAATGATGCGGAGTTTTGTATACGGGTCCACGGTCTGCTTATCGTAGGGGGT
>JBMNTS010000040.1:0-10832 GCA_050945855.1 Christensenellales bacterium
GGCTTGTTCCGCTTTTTGCTTAGCGAAGCGGTGGAGGGCGCGCTGCTGCCTTTGGGATTCTTCCTTACCACAGGATTGCTTGCGGGCTCGGCTTTTGTCAGGCACAGGGACAACAGGATGGACTACCGCTCCGCTTTAATTACGGGTCTGGCGCAGGGATGCGCCGTCCTGCCCGGGCTCAGCAGGAGCGGGACTACCATTACCGCGGCGTTAATGTGCGGAGTGAACAGGGAGGAGGCGGGCGAATTTTCCTTTCTTATCAGCATCCCCATAATTATCGGGAGCGCGCTGGTGGAGGGGCTGCAGTATAGCGGGGAAAGCGTTGTCGGCAATTTGGGCGCGACTGTCGTGGGGGTCGCCGCCTCTTTTGTCGCAGGCTATCTTGCCTTGTTCGCGCTGAAAAATATTATCCGAAAAGCTAAACTGTATTATTTCGCTCCCTACACCTTCGCGCTGGGCATTCTTTCCCTTTTTGTGTAATCTCGGGTAATGCCCCAAATGCCATATATTACTTATATAAATAAACCAATAACCTTAAAAGTATTGCAAATCGGGCTGAAATGATTTATAATTCTATTTACGCATTATACCTTATATTATGCAAAAGTTAGTTAGATAACGGAGTTGGTAATGAAGAAAAGACTGATTTTATTTATTTTGTGCCTGGCTTTGCTGGCGTCTTTGCTTGCGGGGTGCAACAGAATGAAGCAACCTGCCGTAAACAGCGATTTTTCGGATAAAACAATTGAATCCAACGGCGGCCTAGCAGTGCGGTACGGCAAATATATTTATTATATCAACGGGCTTTCCAAACAGGACGCGGACAACACTTTCGGCAAAGTCGTAAAGGGCGCCATCGCGCGTCTGGAACTGGGCGAAGACGGCAAAATCAAGCAAGACTCCATTACAACGATTGTGCCTCAAATAGTGTTCGGCACGGACAAAAAGGGCGGACTTGCTATTGAAGGCGATTACATTTACTACTCCACCCCCTCCACGGAAAAGAATGCTCAAGGCATACCCAAATCCGAAGAAATGGTGCTGATGAGAAGCCGTCTGGACGGAAGCAGAAGCGAAGTTATCAAAAGGTTTGAAAATTTCTCGTCCACATATAAGGTGACGGACGGATATATCATATACGACATTGTAAACGAGGACGGGGATAAGGAATTGCGGAGCATAGATCTCAACAGCAAAAAGTTCAACGATAAGCTTTTGGCTTCCAAAATCACCTCTCTGTTTTATGTGAGCGAGACCCAAGGGGTATCCGCTTTAAGGAATTATGTGTTTTACACCAAAGCCAACGAAAATGAAAACGAATATTCCAACGCGGTTTATGTCGCGAACGGCTCCGGAAGCGTAAATATGGCGGTTATTCAAAAGAGCAGCTATACCGATTTACTGCATCCGGACGGATACAGCATAAGTCTGGTGGACGCGCAAATTTCGGGGACAGATACCATCAAGCTTATATACGACAAAACGGACAGGGGCGCTAACACCACTTCCAAAGGCACCTATTCTTACGATTTTAAGGTAAGCGAAAACTTTGCCTTTAGTCAGGCGGGCGAAACCCGCTATTCCAACGGCGCCAATTATACCAAAATTAAGTTTTTGACAAGCAAATACGCGCTTGCCTCCAAATCGGACAAGGTGGAATTTTTGACTGTGGAAAACAATGCCGTCACCTCCAGGCAAGAGGTTATGGCTTTCGTGCCCGAATTTTACGCTTTCGACATTACCGCGCAGGCTGTGGAGACGGTTTATTTTAAGGACAGCAAATTCTATAACATTAAGCTTTTCGACATAGAAAACGGAGTGTACTCTCTTAGCCTGGGCACGGCGGCGCTGCTGTATGACAAAGAGGTATCCACAACCTGGCTCGCGCCGGAAATTATCGGCGATTACCTCTACTTCTTTAACAGTTCCGTAATCGACAACGCCTACGCGCTGGACCTTACCAAAATAGAGCCCCGCAACGATAAATCCCGCACCCCCATGCTGATAGGCATTATGACCCCCGAGGATGAAATCGCCGCTTTCTAATAACTTAATACATTACCATAAAAACAAAAAGGAGCCGTATACCGACTCCTTTTTTTTGCCCATGAAAGGGCAAAGGCGCGCTATTGACGCGCCCCTTTTGGCTAAACTCATATAAATTAGTATAACAACGCCGGAGTTGCCCCAGAGAAGAGAAAAAATAAAACGCCGTCATGGTACGGCGTATAGCGATGTTAAGACAGAATAACTTATATATTAATTAGCGTAACCGCATCAGCAAGTGGATATACATAGCGGCGTAGAGTGGTGCTCAGGTGGGATGGGAGGCGTGGAGGAGCGAGGGCGCATATGGATCAATATGTAACCGAAGCTCCGGGCAGACTCCCGCCCGCATCAGTGCCGCTATACGTCGCTATGAGTAATAAAGGTCGCTGAGCATGTATAAACAATCATCCAACAACTTCTGATCTCTCTTGTCGGGATAACCGTTTTCCTTGGCGGTGGCGATAATCACAGCAAGGTCTTCAAGGTCTTGCTTGGTGGTGTTTTTGGTGTCTTTTATAGCCATTTCCACCAGCACTACAAGCTGCTCGAGGTAACGCCTCTGGTCAACTTCGCTGAGCGGAATCATAGGCTCCGCGGGAGCGTATTGCGCCGCAACTACCTCTTGGCGCACTTCTTCTTTTTCCTGCTTTTCCTTTGCAGGCTTTTGCACTACGGGTTCCTCGATTATTTGCGGCTCCGGTTCGGGTTCGGGAGCTACGTCCGCCGCTGCCTCGTCCGCCGTGTCCTCTATGAAATCGGTGTATTCCACCTCGGGCATGGTGACAAGTTGAATTATCTCCTTATCCTCCAGCTTGTTCTTTAGGATTTCTTCGATATACGCGTTGATTTCCTGCATATTTTCGCTTACGTACTCGGGCACTTCTTCCCTCATAAGGGTAATGCTGCGGTCCAATAAATCCTGAAACTCGTCAAAGAGCGAAGCCACTTTATTGGTAAGCCTTTTTTGCATAAAGCCGTATATCAGATAAAAAATCAAAAGCACGATATTGGGCAAAGCCAGCCCCAAAAGCACATTGATAAGCAGCGCTGTCCAATTGGCGATGCCGGAAGGGTTGCTTATTATTGCCGCGATTTGACTGCGGGATAAAATGCAGACGGCGAATAAGGTGATAAAGATAATAATTTCGCCTAACAGGGCAAAGGTATTTCTGCCGGAATCCTTTATCTTGTCCACTTTCTTATCCGCGAATACGCTTTGGTCGTCAATATAGTCCGAAGGATAGCCTACCTGCTGCTCCATAAATTTTGACCAGCCCTGCTGTATAGCCTTAGGAAGTCTTTCTATGCGGTTGTAAAGCTCGGGCACTTCGTGCTCGTCGATAATGCCTATGGATTCTATATACTCGTTGGCGTATTTTAAGTTTTTCTTCAGCTTGTTAAGCTTGCTCGCCCGAAAGCCAATCAAAGCCGCGATAAAAAGCACAACCAGTACCGCCACGCCTAACAGCGCAATATACAGCGGGTAAGCCTCGGTTTTATCGCTAAACCCTGCTAAGAAGCTGTTGATTTTGTCTTCCAGCGGTAAAATTAATTCCACCAGCTTATTAAAAAATCCTTTCATAAGCGTGCTCCTTGTTTGATTAATAAGCTGTTTGGTCTACCCAAACAACCGTTTAACAACGTCTTTGTATATTATTAAACATAATAATTATAACATATAAACATATTTTTGCAATACTTTGTGTTAGGAAAATTATTCAAAAAAATGCCTTTTGTCTCAAAAAAGTACGCTAATCTAAATAAATCGCCTCTTTTCTGTTGATAACGTAGATTATTTTTTTGTGAACGGGCACTTTTTTTATCTTTTGCACCGCCAGGGAATACAGTTCCAACTGTTTTTGGTATCTGTTAATAATACTTTGGGTATCCAAACCGCTGACTTTGTAATCAACGACAAGATTTTCCTCGCCCAGCACCACTAAATCGCATACGCCCTGCACCAGCGCTTTATCCTCGACAAGGCTGCCTTTTATCCCTTCTTTGAGGGGTACGTAGAGCATAAACGCCCATTCTTTGAAATATTTGCCCGCTCTGATTTTATCCCAGAGCGCGGAGGAAAGTATATCCCGCACCAGACACACGTCTATTTTTGAGATTTCCTCCGCAGAAAGTATGCCTCCCTCTTGCAGATTCGACAATTCGCGCGCTATCAGCGCGCTATCGGTCGCGCGAAAATCTATATGCTCCAGCACCTTATGGTAGACGTTGCCCGCCTCTATGTCGTAAGGCTCGCTGAGCGAATAATCCGCCCCGTCTTCCGCGGGCTCGTATTTGTTAAGCTTGCTTACGCTGTACTTTTGCGCGCTCCTGCCGGCTTCAAGGTGAGGGTAAGAAAAATCCAGCCCGGAAAGGTCAACTTCTTCGCCCCCGGGGACGCTCCGCCCGGCTTCTTGCATAGGGGGCGGAGAGCAGCACTCTTCCGGGTACTCTATCAACGCGTTTAATGCGGGGTTGCGCTGCGCGCTGTATTTCAGCCATTGCACGGGATTGTCCGAAGAGTCGGGATAATCCCCGGCGCATTCCTTGTCTTTACCCGTGATAAACAAAAGATTCTTTGCCCGGGTAAGGGCTACGTATGTTATCCGCAGCTCTTCCTCCCGCTCGCGCAGCATTTCCTTTAGCTTAATCGCCTCCGTCTTGAAGCTGTGGCAAGCCTCCAGCGTCTGGTCGCGAAAAAGTTTAACGCCTATGCCTAGATCCTTATCAAAATATATATTGCCGCCCCCTCTGTTTTTGCCGCAACCCAGCTCGAAATGACTCAGGAAAACTACGGGGAATTCCAGCCCCTTGCTGCCGTGAACGGTCATTACGCTTACCGCGTTTTCCTTTTTGGGACAACAGCTTATATCCTCGGAAAAGACCTGGTCATAATATTTGATAAAACCGGGGATGCTCGCGGCATATTCCTTCTGCCGCGAATTGGTTATAAAGGAATTGATAAATTCTATTTCCCCGCCGCCTTTGCTCATAATATACGCGTCTTGCCCCAACGTGCCCATAATCTCAAAAAGCAGGTCGCTCACGCTCTTAAAATAGCTTGCGCTGCGGAAATTGCGCAAAACGCGCAAAAACTCGTCTATCTTGCGGCGGATGTTATCCTCTCCCCGATAATTCAGCACGCTTTCGTAAAAGTATTTGTATTTGCCGGCGTTTCTGATAATCAGCAGCTCGTTATGCGAAAAGCCGCCCAAAAAGGACTTCATAACCCCGGCAAGCGCTATATCGTTGTTAAAATTGTCAATCAGCCTTAAATAATTGATAAGAGCATCCAGCTCAAAATGCTTTTCCCGCTCAAACTTTTCCGAGGCGTAAGGTATGGAATATTGTTTAAGGGCATCAAAAAGCCCCTCGTCCCGCCTGTTGCGCATAAGTATGGCTATATCCGCATATTCTATCAGCCTTTTTTGTTTTGCTTTGGCGTCGTAAATATATTGCTTACCCACCAGGGAGTGAATATTTTCCGCGATAAAATACGCCTCGCGCATATCCTCGCTGCTTACGCAATCGTCGCCTGCTACCGAATACACGGGGGGAAACTCCCTTTTTTCTTTTTCCGTGCTTTTGAACAGGGCTATCCTGACTTTGGGCAGTCCGTAATCCTCCATTTCCAGTCCGGGCTGCAGCAAAGAATCGGTGGCGTAATCCACGCCGCCGAAATCCTGGCTCATAAGCGGGGAAAAATAGGCGTTGACAAAATCCAGTATATCCTTATCCGAACGGAAATTGGCGTTCATGGGAATGTTGATGCCCAGCTTTTTGCTTTCGTACTGCTTGCGCCTGTTGATAAAAATTACCGGCTCGGCGTCCCTGAATCCGTAAATGCTTTGCTTAATGTCCCCCACCATAAACAAATTGCCCGTTTTTTGAATCCTGCCGATAATGTGTTCCTGGACTTCGCTGGTATCCTGATATTCGTCCACAAAAATATAGTCGTATTGGTCGGCTATCCTGTCCGCCCTGCCGCCATCCTCAAGAATCCGTGCGGCAAACCTTGATAAATCCGCGAAATCCATAAAGCCGCGCGCAAGCTTTTTTTGCTCGTATTTTTCCCTCGTTTCGCGCAGGAGAAGCAAAAAGGCGACAAGAAGCTCCCCGTCCTCTTCTGTTTGCTTTTTACACGCGTCCGTTATTCGGGCAAGCTCCCCGTATATACCCTTAAGCGGCTTTTTGAAAGAGTCAATCCATTCCCCGCCTTTGGTGGGAGTTTTTTCAAATTCAAGCTCAAAATCATATTTTAAAAAGTCCGAAAATGAGTCAAAACTCAAAGGAGTCCGGGTAAGATTAAGCAGGTAATCAATATGGGCAATAAATTTGGGATTCGTTTGCGCTGCCTCCGCCTCTTGGCGCGCGACCTCCCCCTTTTCCTTTATCCGCGCCAGTTGCTTTTTATAATAAGAAATAAAAAACTCCCGCGCGCGCCTGTCAAATTCCTGCTGATTTATTGCCAGCAGCTTTTCAGAATCAAGCAGGGAGGATAATTTGCCGTGGATGTTTAACAGGTCTCTTTTAAGGTTGGCGACACTCCGCTTGTGCGTAAGTTTATCCAGCAAGTTGATAAACCGGGGATTGTTCTCCCAAAGTTTCGCCTCGATAACCTCGTCCGCCGCTTCCCCGAACAGCGATTGCGCCTCTTCCGGGTCCAGCACCCTGAGTCCGGGCTCCAACCCCGCTTCCGCAAAGTAATTGCGGTAAATGTCAGAGCAAAAGCTGTCTATCGTGCAAATGCTGCAAAAAGGCAGGGCATCAATCTGCTTTTTGAGATTAAGCGAAGGATTTTTGCGCATTTCCTCGTATAGGCCGTCCACAATTTTTTCCCTTATGTCGGCGGCGGCGGCGCGCGTAAAGGTGATGATAAGCAATCTGTGCAAATCAACGCCGCCTTTGATAAGGCGCATTACACGCTCTATCATAACCGTGGTTTTGCCGCTGCCCGCGGAAGCGCTTACCAGCAGGTTGCCCTGCTCTTCTATCGCTCTTTTTTGTTCGGGTTTCCAATCAATCATCTTTTTGTAAAAGGTTCTCCTTTTTAATGCCCGAGTGCTTGTTTCGCTGCACCGGGGTATCCTGACATATAGAGGCGTAGTTGCACCATTGGCAAGCCGCATTGTACGGCCGCCTTTCGATATATCCGCCTTTGATTTCCGCAAGCGCCTGCGCGCTTACCTTCAGCACGTAATCGGCGATAAGCGAAAACTCCTCCGTGTTGAGCGCGCGTTTTCCCGCCTTTTTTATTATTATGCCGTTGTCCCCGATTGTCTTAATCTTAAAGTCCGCCACTTCGCTTTCCCTCTCCTCTCCGTCAAGCAAGTCTTGCTCCAGCATACGGATACCCTCTGGAGAGGCGTCAAAAAAGCCGCTCATACGGAATCGGGCAATGTCGGGCGCGGAGGAATAATTGAGCGAGATGGGCAGATAAAACACCCCCCTCGGAATAAGCCCCTCTTTTAGGAAGGCGGCGAGATATACGAAAAGCTGAATTTTGGTGCCGTTATAAAGGTTGGCAAAATCGCAGTAATCCGCTATCTTGCCCGTCTTGTAATCAATAATAATTACGTTATCCTTATACATATCCACGCGGTCTATCTTGCCTCTGAGCAAAAACCTCTCCCCTTCCGCCTGCAGTTCTATGCCCGGGTAGCCTTCCTGCATTCCGAATTGGAGTTCCGCATATCTTGGAGTATAGGAACCCTTTTGTATGTTTTTGGTTAACGAAAACAAGGCTTGTTCGCATTCACGCCTGACGATGTCAAATAAACGCTTGCCCATGGGCGTATTCATTTGCGCTTGAATGCGCGGGTCGTTTAATACCTCTTCGATTACGCTCTTGCCGCAGCGGGCGATATCGCCGTCGCTCATATCCCTTACGCTGTCCTTGTAGCGATCAAAAAACAATTCCAGCACCGTATGGATTGTGGTGCCGATTTCCCGCGCGTCCTGCAGCCCCTTTTCCTTATCTTTCAAACGCAGCCCGTAAGAAAAAAAGTGAAGGTAAGGACAGTTAAAATAGCTCTCCAGTTGGCTGACCTTGGTGGTGTAGCAATCCCCTTCTTTTGAAAAGAAATATTTCAGCGGTTGGTCAATGCTTTTATCCTCTTGCGCCATTTTATCCAGCATGTAGCCGTATCCGCGCTCCCGCAAATACTTTTCGACAGCAGAGGCGCGAGGACCGGTCTTGTCTTGCATAAACAGGGAGGTATATTCGTAGAACAGATTGCGGCTGTTGACCGCGAATTTAATAAAGTCGCCCTCCGCCGCCATGCTTTGATATTTTTCAAACAGCGAACGCGCGTCCGCGTCCGTCAGCCTTAGAGCGTCTTTATATAGTTCGCTTTGCTTGAGCGCGCCGCCGGAAAGGTCGTAGGCTGAACAGCTTATGTATACTTTATCCCGCGCTTTTGTCAAAGTGTCCAGAATGATAAAACGCTCGCGCTCCATAACCTTTGCGGGCGCGGGGTAAAGTTGCAGCCCCCGGGCGGCAAGCGCCTCTATGTCGTATAGATTGATTACGCTTTGAGCGGGAGGGATGGCGGGATACGCTCCCTGATTAGCTCCCGCGAAAAACAAAACCTTAACGTCGTTGAAGCCTGCCTCCTGCAGTCCTCCCGCGAAAACGGCGTCAATATATTGGGGAATGACGGAAATTTCCGCCTCGGCCAGCGCGGCTTTAAGCGTGGAATAAAATTCCTCAAGCGTGCAGGGAGTGTCCCCGAGTATCAGCGCGCTTTCCCGTATTATATTTTTTATTTTTTCGCCTGCTTGCCCGGAAGCGCTGACTATCGAGGCGTCCAATCCCTCGCTTTGCAGGAATTTTTGGTGGTGAATAGCGTAAGAATCAATAAAATTCATGACTGCCGCGGCTATCGCCTGATAATTTTCCTCCGTATTTTTTAGGGGTTTTATTATATCGCACAGCCTCAGCCTTGTTTCTTCCGCTTTTTGTCTTTCCTCTCCCAGCGTAAACTCTTTGAGAAAATAATCGAAGTCTATATTATACTTTACGCAGTAATCCTCAAACTCCTCTCCGTTAAGCTCTGAAAAAGGATGCTTTGCCAGCGCGCACATATTCCTTTGCGCGGGGGCGAAGGCGGCTTCCAGCGCGCTTGCTAAAAAGAGGGTAAAAACGTCGCTGATAAGCGGGTATTTAATGTCTATATATATAGGTATATCAAATCTGGAGAAAATATCCTTAATTACGCTCTTATACGCGCGGTCGGGGCAGATTAGCGCGATATCCTTATATCTGTATTTCCCCTCTCTCACCAGAGCGGCTATTTCCTTGCCTATCCCTTTTATTTCCTCATAAGGATTGGATTCATAAGATAACACCATTCTGCCGCCGCAGGGGGCGGGCGGAGCGTTTTCGTAGGTGAAAAGGCGGGCGCATAAGGAATGTATGGGCTCGGGCAGAATATCATATTCCTCTGTAATACCGACGGGTGCTTGTGCCTCTTTCGCCAGCTCAAGAATTGTTTCCCTTGCGCTGAACTCTCTGAAATATCGGTTGTGCACAGGCTCGCATATGGCGATATTAAAGGATGCCGCGTGCTTTATGAGGTTGGAAATAATCGCCTTTTGCTTATTGTCAAAAAAGTTTTGCCCCAATACGTATATATCGCTTGCCGCAATCAAATCGCTGTCCGGTATCGCGTCTGTCAGGGCGTCCAGACGGGTGAGCGCGTCCGAATATTTGCCGGACAACGCCTCATCGTAGGCGCGGTACAGGTAAGCGATATCCAGGAATTTCTGTTCCTGCTTGACAAAAGGAGCCGTCCTTTCAAGCTCTTCGGGGCCGATGCCGCCCGTTTTAAGGCTGTCTATCGCGGTAAGCGCTTCCGCGGCAAAACGCAGTTTGCCCGCCATAGCGCGGTAGTAACCCAGCTTGTCTTTGTTTTCCCTGATAATTTTGTTGAGAAGGACTATCGCCCCTTCTCTGGTAAGGGGTTTTGCCAAAGTGTGCTTGGTAATCTTTAGGGCAAGGCGGGAAAAACTGACAACGTCAATATTGTCGCTCCCCTCCAGATTTAGCGTGTCGTAAATCTGCCTTTCGGTCTCCAGAGAATGCCGCTCGGGCACAATCACAATGATATTTCCGCCCAAAGACGCGCCCATATTTTTTATGGCGACAGAGGCGGCGCGCTTGCTGGTATTGGAAATAAACAGATTGACTCTCATAACATAAATATATCATAAAAAGGGCAAAAATTCAAGGTATTTGACTTTTTGACGGGATTAATGTCCTGTTTTTGCCCCGCCCGATAATGTTCAAGAGAACGGAAAAATCCGCAAATCGGCGTTGCCGAAATTCTTTTTTTTATGTGAGCGCGCCTCTCGCAGCATTTTCCATATATTTTCTAAAAAGTCTGATAAAAAGTTTGACAATATAATTTTTTGGTGTTATTATTATCAAGCATCTAAAAACGGCATGCAAAGACTCGGGGGTATAGCTCAGTTGGTAGAGCGCCTGCCTTGCAAGCAGGAGGTCAGCGGTTCGAATCCGCTTACCTCCACCAAAACGGGCTATAATGAGTCTTAATATATATAGGCTGATAGCTCAGTTGGTTAGAGCACACGCCTGATAAGCGTGAGGCCGGTGGTTCAAGTCCACTTCAGCCTACCAATGCCTTAAAGGCAAACTAACTCGCACCTTGACAACTGCATAGAAATGAAAAAAATCAAAGATATCTAAGAAAAGTAAAAGAGTAATACAATTATTCACAAACAGATATTTTGCCGTAGGAAGAAACCTAAGAAATAGAGAATAG
>JBMNTS010000041.1:0-10461 GCA_050945855.1 Christensenellales bacterium
GGGAATGAAGAGACGCTGTTCACGCTTGCGGATAAGCTGTTTTATAATTGCTCCGCTCTGGAAGAGATAATCAACCTGCCCGACAGCGTAAGCGTAATAGGCCCTTTGGCTTTTTATAACACAAGCGCCCTTAGTAGCTTTAACTTTCCCGAGGATATCGAGGAAATAAGGGAGCGGGCTTTTATGGGCGCGGGTATAACCGTCGCCGACCTGGAGGATGCCGCAAAAGTGGGAGTAGAGGCTTTCGCGAGCAGCGCCGTGGCAAGCCTTGTCTGCTCGGATAATCTGCAGGACATCGGCGCGGACGCTTTTCTGAACACCCCTTGGCAAAACGGCTTGTTAAACAGCAATAATTACGCCGAAATAAACAATATCCTGCTTAAGGTAAAAGCAAGTCTTGACAGCTTTGAAGTGCCGAAAAGCATTGTAAAAGTCGCGGACAAGTGCTTTGCCAAAGAGGGAATGGAAATTGTTTTGCGGCAGGGACACAAGCCCACACTTATTCCCAGCGCGCTGCCTGCCGTTTATGATATTATTGTGGAACAGGATTGCATTCAGGAATACCTCAATTTCTACAGCGCTCAGATAAAAGTAAATATCCTATACGAATCCTCTTTCAGCTATGAGGACCGCTATTCCTTTGAGTTGCTGGAAAACGGGGATGGCAACGGCGTAATCATTAAAAGCTGTTCCACAAATGAAAAGGAAATTGACCTTACGCAAATATTTGCGGGCAAAAATATCAAAAAGATAAAAAGGGCGGCTTTCGGCTCCTCTTCCCCATCCTCTTATTGTCCCAATCTGCAAATAGTCCGTCTGCCCGAGGACGCCGGCGGGATAAGCCAAAACGCCTTTAATACGGTTATCCGCGCTGTGTTTATCGACCAGGTCGGCACGGGGATTTTGCAACTTAGCGGCGACCCGGTAAGCACTACCGTCAAAGGGGGCTTTGAGTACAAGCTTTATGTGCCAAATGATAAGCTGCAGGATTACAAAAACGCTTATACCTTTATGGATAATGATAATATCCATTCCGCCGATATAGTGCGCGGAAACGGGCTATGCGTGGATATCGTCTCTTCCAAAGCGTATGTCGTGCAATATCTGGGCATGGAAAGCGAACTGACCATAGAAAGCGAATACGACGGCGCGCCTTTGGCGGGCATTGCGCCGTACGCTTTTTGCGGCAACGATACTTTGCGCACAATCACGATTGCGGACGGAGACACCTTGAGCATAGGCATGCTGGCTTTTTACGATATGTATTCGCAAATGGAATTTCTTATTTACCGAACAAGCCCGCCGACATTGGGCGAAAGTGCTTTCGGCGGTACCGCGCAAGGGAATTATAAGTTATACGTGCCTGCGGAGGCGGTAAATACCTACAAGTCACAATGGAGTAAATATAAGGATTTGATTTTCCCTATAACTGATTAATAAAAAAGAATATTTGACCCGCCCTTTTTCATACTAACAATATGAAAAAAAAGACTATCCTGCTTCTTACACTGCTGGCATTGCCTATTATGCTGGTGTTGTTGGGAGGCTATACTTATTTTAAATCTTTTTTTACCTTGCGCATTGAACATGAGGGGAGCATCGTTTTTGAAAAGCGGTATCAAATCCCTTTCGGCGTCATAGTGGCCACCGCCGTAAGACATAACGGCGATTACGCCAAATATTATCGGGCAAGGACGGACTTGACATATTCCCAAAAGCTTAACTACCTTTCCCATGGGCTGGGCAGAGACTTGATTGAGCTTAACAGATACAACAGCGCCCCAAAGGATGCCGCTTACCTTTGGGATAGCGAAAATACCGAATTTACTTACCAAAAAGAGGCTTGGGGGCAAGAAGTGGATATGTCCGCTTTGGCGGAGGCGGTATTTGAAAATTTGTCCGCCGTCACCAAAATAAGGCTGCCCTGCAAGCCCCTGCCGCCCGCAAAAAAATATCAGGATATAAGAAAGGCTACCGCGCTCAGGGGCTTTTACAGCACCGATTATTCTTCCAGCGCGTTTGCGCGCAAGCATAACATCGCGCTTGCCGCCCAAAGATTAAACGGCACGGTAATCGCTCCGGGGGAAATATTATCCTTTAATAAAGTGGTGGGGGCAAGGACGGCCGCCAACGGTTTTTTGCAGAGCATAATCATTTCGGAGGGGCATTTTGTGCCCGGCACGGGTGGCGGCGTGTGTCAGGTATCCACCACGCTTTATAACGCCTGCCTCAGGGCGGGATTGACCATAAATTACGCCCGCCCGCATTCCCTGCCTGTCTCATACGTGCCGCCCTCCTGCGATGCCATGGTAAGCAACGTCAACGATTTGATAATAAAAAACGAAACGGATTCCGCTTTCTTTATAAAGACGCAGGCGGACGGCGCGGTGCTGAGCGTGTACGTATACGGGGACGATACCACAAACGGCTCCGTCTTTAAAATAAAAAGCGTGGTAGAGCGGCGCATAGAATGCAACGAATACGAAGAGGTCGTTGACCACACTCTTTTGCCGGGAGAAAGAAAGGTAATAAAAACGCCCAAAGCGGGGCTGGTAAGTTCCGCGTATATCGAATACTATAAAAACGGCGTGCCGGTGGGCTCAAAAAAAATCAGGCAGGACTATTACAGAGCGCAAAAAGGGGTTATATCGGTAAGCCCGCATACAAAATCCGATTTACACGACGGCGAAATCGAAATTCCTGATATTGACTCTTAAAAATACTACGCCTACAATCTTATCCATTTCCCCAATATAGCCGGAATGGCTGTCCGAGGAATGATTTCTGTTGTCGCCTAAATAATAAAATTGTCCTTCTCCCACTATTACTTCATCCTGGGAGTATTCCATTTTTTCATTGATGTACGGCTCTATAAGTTTTTCGCCGTTGCGGAAAACGAAAATACCGTCCTCTTCTCTTTTTATCTCTATTCTGTCTCCGGGCAGCCCGATTAAGCGCTTGACAAGGGTTTTATTGTGAGGCTCCGAATAAAAAATGATTATGTCCCCATATTCCGGTTGAGCTAATCTGTAAACTATTGCTCTGTCCTCATGGTGTATGGTAGGCTCCATACTGTCTCCCTCGATAGGGATGGAGGCGATAAGGTATTGAGTGACAAAACTGGATAACACAAAAGCCAATCCCACTACGATAATGAGGGAAACGATAGTTTTTATGTTCTTTTCCATTTCTGTTCTCATATAAGTATGATGTTGCCTATCGCGAAAGGCTTTTCTCCTTTTATCCTGATATATTTTACCATAGAAAAATCCTTCAGCGCAATAAGTTCCTTATCTTTTGCATCTTGGGCTTCTATGGTAAAGACCTCAAAGGTTTCCTCGGCAGCGTCCGCTTCCAGCGAAAGAAAATATTCCTTCAGCCTGCCCTCTCTGACTTCGCCTAAAATCACCTCTATATCGTTTTCGCTGGCGTTTTTTAACTCAATCTGCAGCAGCGCGCCTTCTTTGACGTATGCGGCGTCCCCGATTTCATAAGTAATCAGGTCGTTGGTGGCGCTGGATAACTCGGTAAGCCCCAGCTTGTTCTTTATCCTCTTTATCCCCTCGCCGAAAAGCACGGGCAGGGAGGTTACCGCTGCAAAAGTATGCTCGGAGTCGGTGTTGGAATAAAGCAACCGTTTTACCGGAGTTGCCGCCTCATCCTGCTCCTCCGTCTCAACGTAAACGGGCAGGGTGGAAAGTCTGGAGCCGTCCTCGTAAATTACTTCCCCGAAAGCCAGCACCTCTCCGCACGCTTGCGGAACTTTGGTAATATATTCCCCCACTCCCGCCATCTCGCAGCTTTGGTACACATAGTTGCGGTATCTGCGGTCGTTTTCGCAAAAAGAAATATATACCCCTACGCTTTCCGGCTTGAGTCCGGACCTTTCGGTAATATAAAGATATAAGTCCTCTTCCTGCAGTTTTTCCTTTATCAGAGGGTTGCTTGCCAGCGGTTTCTTTTCTATTATGCTGCCGATAGAATTACGTACGGCGTTGTAGCTAAAATTGTCTATATAGTCTTTTGCGCGCGGAGTAATGGTGAACACCCTTTCCACGTCCTCGGGAAGCAAAGACAAAAAGTTGGCAAGCCTGTCTATATCCACGCTTTCCGAATTGCTGCCTACTCCTATTACCACGGGACATCTGATCAGTTTGGCGTAAGCGCTGCTGCTCGCGCCCATAAGGTAGGCTATGCGCTCCTCCTCTTTTTCCGGGTTGTTGGAGGGGTCATGGTAATTGTATTGCAGATATTCCGAATACGCCGCTCCGTTAAGACAAACCAGCCCGTCCGCCCGCCTGTCCAGTCCGGCGGCGCAAATAGCGACGTCCGCGCCTTCTTTAATCCCCAAAAGGATAATTTTGCCCCAGCCTATAAGCTCGCGCGTAAAGGTAATAGCCCGTCTGAACACTTTGGTATACAGATACAGTGAAGTGTCCAGCGCGCTCTCCTGCAATTTTGTCAGATGGCTGCCCGCCTGTTCTATATGCCCGTAAGAAAAGTCCTGCGGATACGCCGTAGCGCTATCCGGAAAGATACCGGTATAATCTATCTCCACCACGTTGTAGCCGCAGGACACCAAATTGTCCGTCAAACTTTCGTCGGTTGGGGCGTAATAGCTTCCCGCGATTAATATGGTGTGCGCCTGCCCCTTAGCCCTGTTGACACGCGCGTAAATCGGGGTAGGCTGCGATTGTATATCCGCGTCAAAGGTATAACGCTCCAGGTTGCCGCGCTTATTCAGTAATTGTAAGTTTATGGGAGAGCCTTCCGGCTCGTAGTCCGCCCAGATTTCAGAGGGCGCTAACATTTTTATTGACATTTCTTATTTGCACCTCTTATCCGGGCATATTTTTCTCATAACCGCCTTTTGCGCTTCCACCAGGGGGATGATAAGGACGGCGCAGCCCAGACAAATCAGCCATTGTGTTAGGTTAAGCATTACGGTGTTAAATATGCTGTTTAAGAAAGGTACCATCACTACCGCGAACAATAATAGTATACCCGTCAGAAAGGCTTTGTTAATATATGAATTCTCAAAGGGGTTGGAGGAAAATAAACTCTGCCTTGCGGAACGCATATTGAAGGAATGGAAAAGCTGAATAAGGCACAGTGTAACAAACGCCATTGTCATGGGTATGGTATGATCGGCTATGCCCGCCGCCAATAAATAGTTGCCTATTAAAAATGCCGCAAGCACCAGTATGGTCTGGAACACGCCCTGCACGACAATGTTTATGCCCATTTCTCCCGCAAAAAGGGAGGCGCCCGATTTGCGCGGAGGATATTTCATAATATCAGGCTCCGCCTTTTCCATGCCCAAAGCCAGGGCGGGCAATCCGTCCGTTACCAGATTTACCCATAAAATCATTACCGGGGTAAGAAAGGGCATATCCAGTATAACCGTAACGATAAATAAAGTAAGCACTTCGGAAATATTGCTGCTGAGCAAAAATTGAATGGCCTTTTTGATGTTGGAAAAAACTTTTCTGCCTTCCTCGGCGGCCGCCACTATTGTGGCGAAATTGTCGTCGGCAAGCACCATATCGCTTGCGCCTTTGCTGACTTCGGTACCCGTGATACCCATGCCGATGCCTATGTCCGCGCTCTTGATGCCGGGAGCGTCGTTTACCCCGTCACCGGTCATGGCGACTACCTTATTAAGGCTTTGGAAAGCCTTGACTATGCGCACCTTATTCTCAGGGCTTACGCGCGCGAATACGCGGTAGCGCATAAGGCTGGCTCTGAACTCCTCTTCCGGGAGCCTGTCAAGCTCGGGGCCGGATATAACAATGCTGTCCTCTTCCAGAATCCCTATTTCCGCGGCTATGGCGCGCGCCGTTTCCATGTGGTCGCCCGTAATCATTATGGGAGTCATCCCCGCGCCTTTGCATACCTCTACCGCGCGCTTTACCTCGGGACGGGGCGGGTCAATCATACCCGCAAGGCCGATAAAAGTCAAACCGCTCTCCAGAGATTCCATATCCTCAAGGTTTTCGCCCTTTACGGCAAATGCCAGCACTCTTAGCGCCGCTCTGGTCATTTTCAGGTTGGCTTCGTTAAGCTTCTCGATATCGGCGGCGGTAATTCTTCTTACCTTGCCGTCATAGATATGCGTGCATCTCTTTATTAGCACGTCAAACGCGCCCTTGGTGTACGAGGTCTCCCGCTTGCCGTCGGTATGCACCGATGTCATAAGCTTTCTTGCGGAATCAAAAGGGATGTCCCGTAAATGCTTATTATCCGCTATTATCTTAACAGGGTCGCGGTCAATCTTTAACAGATACGCCAGCAGCGCGTTTTCGGTAGGGTCACCTATTATTTTGCCGTTGTCTAATACCGAATCGTTGCAAAGCGCCATTGCCTTGATAAGATATTCCCGCGCGGGGTCGTCCGCTTTCTTTTCCTCAGCGCCGTAAAGAGAATCCCCGGGCGTGTAAAGCTGTTTTATGGTCATTTGGTTTAGGGTCAGCGTGCCCGTTTTGTCCGAACAGATAACCTCGCAGCAGCCCAGCGTTTCCACGGCGGGCAGGTTGCGCACAATGGCGTTTTGTTTGCTCATTCGCTGCACGCCTATCGCAAGCACAATAGTGACTACGGCGGGCAGTCCCTCGGGTATCGCCGCCACCGCAATGGCTACGGAGAGCATAAACGCGTCCAGAATATCCGCCTTACGGATAAGGGAGGCGGCAAAAATGATGACCGCTATAATAAGCACCAGCAGGCTGAGCGCTTTTGCCGTCTTGGCAAGCTGAGTCTGCAACGGCGTTTGGGTCTGCTGCTCATCCGACAGCATGCGGGCTATTTTGCCCACTTCGGTATTCATACCCGTAGCCGTAACCACTCCCCACCCTTTGCCGTAACTTACAATGCCCGAACTGTACGCCATATTTTTACGGTCGCCCAAAGGCGTTGCGGAATCCGAAAGGGTGTCGTCGTGCTTTTCTATGGGCACGGACTCTCCCGTTAAGGCGGACTCGTCAATTTTAAGACTGCTGCACTCGCAAAGGCGAATATCCGCGGGCACTATATCACCCGCTTTTAGGATAACGATATCGCCGGGCACAATCTCCTCGCCCTTAATCTCCTTGATGTGCCCGTCACGGCGCACCATGGCGAAAGGTTTGTTAAGATTTTTGAGCGCGTCCAGCGCGGCTTCCGCCTTATTGTCCTGCACCAGGCCTATAATGGCGTTGACTATAACGATAACCAAAATAAGAGCGCCCTCTATCAGCTCCGAATACTCGCGCTGTACAATGGCGATAATACCCGAAACCAGAGCGGCTGCTATCAAAACGATTATCATTACGTCTGTCAGCTGACCTAAAAATTTTTTAAAAAGGCTTTTCTTTTTAGGCTCTTCAAGGGTGTTTCTGCCTTCTTTTTGCAATCTTTCCTCTGCATCCTTGCTGCTTAAACCGTTAGGCGAAGAATGCAGCAGACTAAATACCGTGTCAATATCTTTATCGAAATAATTAGCCATTTATCCTTCCATTTGAGGTCGTTTTAACGATTTATTAAATTTATTTATTTTCTTGGCGTTTTTGCGGTTTTGTATCAGACGCTTAATGCTGTTGCCTCCCGCGGCATTGGCAAAAAAGCGGAGC
Organism: Christensenellales bacterium; assembly: GCA_050945855.1. GTDB lineage: Bacteria > Bacillota > Clostridia > Christensenellales > DTU072 > CAYSNP01. The sequence continues at coordinate 7,608 of JBMNTS010000041.1, forward strand.
ATGTCCCTTTTGCCTTTAATAAACCCGGGATTGACGGTGTCTATTTTAGCATAATTGACGCCGTGCTTGTCAAGTAAAAGGCAAAACTGCGCTGCCCTCTCCTCAAAGTCCTCATAGTCTTTGTCTTGCGCTCCCAACCAGCCCGTTTCCGCCAAAGCCAGCAGTCTGGGATAGGTCATATATTCCAGCCTTGCTCTGTCCGCCACATATTCCGTCCAGAGCGGGGCTTCCACTCCCCAAAGGGCGTTCATTTCTTTTTTGTTTAATTTTAAATCGTACTCGTAGGTTTTTCTGAGAGGGGTCATACCGTAAGGATAATCAAGATAGTAGTACATAAACGGGCTGAGAATGATTTTGCAGCCGCGCTCATCCGCCGCCAGCGTCACCTGTTCGCTTGCCCTGCCCGGCTGCCAATGCTGAACGATAAGGGTAGGGCTGGAATTTTTGGCTTTGGCGCCGTCATTCCAGATTATTGCCTTTTTGCCTTTGGATAAAACATATTGCTCCACCCTCGCCATAAAATGCGCCTGAAGCTGCTCGGTGTCCTGCAAGTCGTTTTCCTTAATCATGGCTATGCAGTCTTTGCACTCTATTACGTGAGTCTTGATGGCCTCGTCTCCGCCCAGATGAATGTATGGGAAGGGGAAAAGCTCCATAACCTCGTCAAGCATCTCATATATAAATTTGTACGTGCTTTCCTTGCCCATGCAAGCGATATCGGGATGAATGCCGAACTCCGTCTTGACGTCCACCTCTTCGCCCTTGCAGGAAAGAAAAGGATAGGCGTGTATGGCGGCGGAAAAATGACCGGGCATATCAATTTCCGGCAACACGTCTATATGCAAAGCGGCGGCATATTCCACCACCTCTTTAATTTCCGCCTTGGAGTAATATCCGCCGTGAGGCGTTTTGTCCCCTTTGGTTTGCGAGCGCATACTGCTCTTCTTGGTCAAATCGGGATAAGCGTCTATCTTAATACGCCAGCCCTGGTCATCGGTAAGATGCCAGTGAAAAACGTTAAGTTTTAACAGCGACATCAAAAATAGTTGTCTTTTTATCTCGGCAACGCTGAAAAAATGCCTTGAGCAATCCAGCATGTATCCTCTGTATTCATATTTGGGACAGTCCTCTATGGAACAATACGGCAGGCCTATCCCCGACTGCGCGCTGATTTGCCGCAGCGTTTCGCGCGCGTAAAACACGCCCTTTTCCGAGCCGCCCGTTATCCTGATGCCGGACTCGTCCACATTGATGGTATATCCTTCTTTGGGCAGGGAAAAGTCAATTTGCGTGGTTTCTTCTTTTTTTGCAATAAGTTTTTTTACGGGGTCAAAGTACGCCTTGACAGGCTTCGGTACCAATTTTATCATTATCCTACTCCTTATACTGTAATTGATTTGGAAGGTAATTTTATTATGTGCACTCCGTCACTGATGTCGATTTTGCTTATTACGACTGTTTCGCCGTCGGTTTGATTAAGGTCTATCTTAATTATATCCGTATCCTGTTTTACGCTTTGCGCATTAGCATTATACCACAAGATTTTTATTCCATCTTCTTTTTCTTCATAGCTTGCGGCGCCGCCCGCGCCCAGGGCGGTAAAAGTCTTGAAAATATTTGTGTCAGGCGCGCTTAACGTAAAGGTCGCGGCGTAAATGCCCTCCCCGTATTCCGCAAGGTTTTTCAGCGAAATAATAATGCTGTTGCCCTCTCTGCGCGCAAGCACTCTGGCATAGGTATTGACGGCGACCTCGTTTTTGCCCACCGTGTAAAACAGCTTTGCGGACTGCCCGCCGTAATTTACGCTTAGCTGTCCCTCGTTGATTGTTTTGCCCGTGTCAAAACCCGTCACCATGCTTTCCGTGATTTTTTTCTGCTCCTTGTTTCCGTCCCAGTAAATTATATTCATATATGCGTTGGATAAATCCAACTGTTCGTCAATCTTGTAATCAATCTTAAAAGAGCCGGGCAAAACCTCTATGCGCTGCACAGCCTTATCTTCGCCGTTCCCGTTGCAGGATGCAAGCGAAAGCAGAATTATTATCAAAATCGCAATCACTGTTAACCGCTTTTTCATAGATATTGCTTCCTTTGCGGCGGCGCCACCAGGTTTTGGAAAAACAACAGTAAAGGCTTGGGGTCCGCCTTATTATTGGCGGCTTTTACCCAGTTGATAAAGTCGATTAAGTCGTATGCTCCGTCCCCGTCATAATCCACTTCCTCCCCTTTGGAGCCTTTGACGAACTCGGAAGCGAATACGCCAAGGTCGTCGGGAGAAAACACGCCGTCGTTGTTCATATCCCCGTAAATATTGATGTTCAAGGATACTATCTGCTGCCCCGCCCCGTTGCTGACCAGTATTTTGTAATTGCCGCTTAAATAGAGAGAGGCGTACTCCGGTAGCGTATGGTCAATCCTCTCCCCTTGTAAGGTCGTAAGACTGATATCCAGATATGAGTAAAAGTCGTTGAGTCTGATTTTGTCAAACACCTCGGAAAGACGCAGGCTTTGGTAAATCATTACCTTGCCCGTATACACTTTAAGCTCCTCCTCCGGATAAACGAATAACGGAGAGGGTATGGGGCGTATCGTCACCGTAAACGCGCAGCTTTTTGCGCCCAGCGTGACGGTTACGCTCTGTTCCCCGATCTTTGTGGGATTGTAGGCCGTTTGCAGCAGCGAATAATCGGCGACCTGTACAACAGCGCCTGAGCTGTATGTCGCTTCTAAAGTCAGTCCCGTAAGATTAATGGCTTCTCCGTAATTATATATGACCTTTGCGGGCGCGCTAAGCAATTCCAGCGTGTTCACGACATCCACAACGGTAACGGCAAAAAGGCACTCAAAACTCAAA
>JBMNTS010000042.1:0-9906 GCA_050945855.1 Christensenellales bacterium
ACCCGTTGTCAAGCCAGTTGTTACGTCTTCTGTTAAAAGGTATTAATCCTGCCATTTTTCCTTCCTCCTTTTATATTTTTCCTTCCTTTTCCGCAAAATTTAGCACTCTCGACCCTAGAGTGCTAACTTCAATTAAAATATACCATAATAGTATATTGTTGTCAACTGTTGCGCTGTCAATAAGTTATTTATACAAAAATATTTTTGTTCTCTGTACGGGATATCTGCGATAGCGCGTCTCCCGCTTCCTCTTTTGTGCCGCGCGAGGTCGCCACGTCCCCTATGGCGCATACTCCTATGAGTTTATCGTTTTCGGTTACGCACAGCCGCCTTATTTTGTTTTCGGACATCAGCTTTACGGCTTTATCCACAGAGGAGCTGTGCTCTACGGATATGCATTTGGGAGTCATTACTTCGCTGATTTTTGCCTCCTCTTTTACGCCTTCCGCATACCCTCTGATTACCAGATCCCTGTCCGTTACCACGCCTACCAGCGAGCCGCCGTTGGTTACGGGCAAAAACCCTATGTCGTTGTCTCTCATTAATATGGCGGCTTCCTTAACGGTGCCCTGCGCCTCTATCGTTATGACGTCAAAGGTCATAATATCGCTTACTTTTTTTTCCGCATTCAATTTCATAATTATTTTTCCTTTTTGAGTTATTAATACCTAGTATGGGAAAGCGCTTTCATACTATGCGCTCTCAAAATAAAAAAACCGCAGACTTTGGGCAGCAGTGAAATTATTCGGGCAAAAGCGGCAAGGTGATTGCAATTAAACTTATATTATTTAATTTGTAATACATTATGTATTTGACTATATAGATAAAAAAGTATATAATTCAATGTGGACGTTTTGAACTATAAACGAATAAAACGGAGGTTATATGAAATGAGCAAAAAAATGACTATTGACGGCAATACCGCTGCATCTCACGTGGCTTACGCATTTAGCGAAGTTGCAGCGATTTATCCTATTACTCCCTCTTCTCCGATGGGCGAGGTAGCGGACGAATGGGCAAGCAAGGGCAGAAAAAATATGTTCGGTCAGACTTTACGCCTTGCCGAAATGCAGTCGGAAGCGGGCGCCGCGGGCGCGGTCCACGGGGCATTGTCGGCAGGAGCGTTGACTACTACTTACACCGCAAGCCAGGGCTTGCTTTTAATGATACCCAATATGTATAAAATCGCGGGAGAATTGATGCCCGCGGTATTTCATGTTTCCGCAAGAAGCATTGCGGGGCATGCCCTTAATATATTCGGCGACCATTCGGACGTGATGGCGTGCAGGCAGACGGGCTTTGCCATGGTGTGCTCCAATTCCGTGCAGGAAGTAATGGATTTGGCGCTTGTTTCTCATCTTTCCACCCTCAAAGCCAAGGTGCCTTTCCTGCATTTCTTTGACGGTTTCAGGACCAGTCACGAGGTAAGCAAGATTGACTCCATAGATTATGAGGATATGAAAAAGCTGGTGGATATGCGCGATATCGAGGATTTCAAAGCGCGCGCATTAAATCCCGAGCATCCTATCCAAAAGGGCACGGCGCAAAATCCGGACGTCTTTTTCCAGAACAGGGAAGCGAGCAATAAATATTATGCGGCGGTGCCGGCCATAGTGGAAAAGGCTATGCGCGACGTGGAAGCGATTACCGGCAGGGCGTATCATTTGTTTGATTACGCGGGCGCGCCGGACGCGGAAAAAGTTGTTGTAATGATGGGCAGCGGCGCGGAAGCGGCGGAAGAGGTTGTCAATTATCTTAACGAGCACGGACAAAAGACGGGGCTTGTCAAAGTACGCTTATACCGTCCTTTTGATTCCGAGGCGTTTGCGCGCGCAATACCCAAAACGGCAAAATATATTACCGTGTTAGACAGATGCAAGGAGCCCGGCTCTTTGGGCGAACCGTTGTATTTGGACGTAGTCACCGCGCTTGCCGGCAGATTTGATGGCAAAATCTTAGGCGGCCGCTACGGTCTGGGCAGCAAGGAATTCAATCCCTCTATGATTAACGGCGTGTTTGAAAATATGGGCGCAGCCGATAAGACCGGCTTTACCGTAGGTATCATCGATGACGTGACAGGCACATCCCTGCCCAAAGGAAAACCTATCGACACCACGCCCAAGGGCACGATAAGCTGCAAGTTTTACGGACTGGGCTCTGACGGCACGGTGGGCGCGAATAAAAACAGCATCAAGATTATAGGCGATTATACGGACAAATTCGCGCAGGGCTTCTTTGTTTACGACAGTAAAAAGTCCGGCGGTCTGACCGTAAGCCATCTGCGTTTCGGCGACAAGCCCATCGGCAGCAGCTATCTGATTGACCAGGCGGATTTTGTGGCATGCCACGTTCCCAGTTACCTTTTCCGCTATGATATGCTCTCCGACCTAAAAGACGGGGGCACATTCCTGTTAAACAGCGTATGGGAGCCCGAGGAAATGGATAAGGAGCTGCCCGCTTGCGTAAAAAACATCATGGCCAAAAAGAAAATCAAATTCTACACAATCAACGCGGGCAAAATCGCGCACGAAATCGGGCTGGGCAATCGTATCAACGTAATCATGCAGGCAGGCTTCTTTAAGCTTTCCGGCGTTATCCCTTACGAGGACGCGGAAAAGCATATGAAAGAGGCAGTGCTCAAGAGCTATGGAAAGAAGGGCGAGCAAATAGTAAAGATGAACAATCTTGCCATAGACAACGCGGTAAGCGGCCTAAAGGAAGTCAAAATCGGCGCGGATTGGGAGACTACCACGTCGGGCGCTCCTTTGATGGAAGTAGCGGACGACCCGTATTTTGCCAAAGTCGTCAACCCCATTCTTGCCCAAAAGGGAGACGATCTGCCTGTTTCCGCTTTTAACGCGGACGGCAGCGTTCCTACCGGCACTACGAGATTTGAAAAGCGCGGCGTCGCGGTGACCGTGCCGCGCTGGATAAAAGAAAAATGTATTCAATGCAACCAATGCTCCTTGGTATGTCCGCACGCTACCATAAGACCCGTTTTGCATAAGGCGGAAGTATTGAAGGACAAGCCCGAGGGCTTTGACACGGTACAGGCAAAAGGCAAGGGGCTGGAGGAATATCAGTTCCGCGTACAGGTATCCCCGCTGGATTGCACGGGCTGCGGCTCCTGCGCCAACGTATGCCCCGCTCCGGGAAAAGCGTTGGAAATGGCGCCCATTTCCGAAATGGTTAAAGCGGAAAAGGAGAATTGGGATTATGCCTACGCGCTTCCGCCTACGGACGCGGAGTTTAACGAGGCTACGATTAAGGGAAGCCAGTTCAAGCGCCCGTTGTTCGAGTTTTCCGGCGCATGCGCAGGCTGCGGCGAAACACCGTATATTAAACTGGCGACCCAGCTTTTCGGCGACAGGATGATAATTGCCAACGCCACCGGCTGCTCTTCCATTTACGGCGGCCACGCCCCCACCTGCCCTTATTCCAAAAACGAGGAAGGTCACGGACCCGCCTGGGCTAATTCCCTGTTTGAGGACAATGCGGAGTACGGCTTCGGTATGAGGCTTGCTTACAGTCAGAGAAGGCAAAAGCTTTACGAGGATATCAAGAACGCTATGGACGGCGTAAGCGAGCAGACCGCGCAAGCGTTTTCCGAATGGCTGGAAACCTTTGACGATAATGAGAAAAATATAGCGGCCAGCAAAAAGGTAAAGGCGGCGCTCAAGCAGGAAAAGAGCGCTTTGGCGGAGGGCATATTAAAAGAAGCGGATTGTCTTGCTCCTAAATCCGTATGGATTATAGGCGGCGACGGCTGGGCTTACGATATCGGTTACGGCGGACTGGACCACGTTCTGGCAATGAACGAAAACGTCAATATTCTGGTACTGGATACCGAGCTTTACTCCAATACCGGAGGACAGGCGAGCAAATCCACGCCTACCGCCTCTGTCGTTAAGTTTGCGGCGGCGGGCAAGCGCACCAAGAAAAAGGATTTAGGTATGATGGCTATGAGCTACGGTTACGTTTACGTCGCTCAAATCAGCTTAGGCGCCAATATGAATCAGGCTATCCGCGCTATGAAAGAGGCGGAGGCATACGACGGCCCCTCCCTTATTATCGCTTATTCTCCCTGCATCAATCACGGTATTGATATGGGACGCTCTATCGAAAGCATGAAGAAAGCCGTGGAGACGGGATACTGGGCGCTGTACCGCTACAATCCCCAATTGGCGGAAGAGGGCAAGAATCCCTTCAGTCTGGACAGCAAAGACCCGATAGCCGAATATCAATCCTTCTTAGACGGCGAAATCCGCTACAAGTCATTGAAAAAGGCGTTCCCCGATTTGGCTGAGGAGTTGTTCGCGCAAAGCGCCAAGGAAGCAAAGGCAAGGCTGGAAGGTTACAAACGTCTGGCGGAAGGCAAGTAGTACCTTATTTCATTACTGACAGTATAAAAATTCCCCCGCCCGGGGGAATTTTTTTGTTGTGCAAAAAAGGTCTTGCAAGCATTTCCTGAATTTTTTTATGCCGAATTCACAAGTTAAATACAATGGAGGTAATATGAAATCAACAGGCATTGTCAGAAGAATAGACGAATTAGGCAGAGTTGTAATACCCAAAGAGCTTAGACGTACTATGAGACTCAGAGAAGGGGAGGAAATGGAGGTTTTTACGGATAGCGGAGGCGAGTTGATTTTCAAAAAGTATTCCGCGCTTAAAGGTATCAAGGAGTATGGAGAAGAGCTTGCCTCTTCTATTACCAATATTATCAATAAGCCGGTTGTAATCACGGATAAGGATAACGTTATCGTAGATACCTCAAGCAATCAGATGTATCTGGATAAAAGAATAAGTTACAAATTCGAGCGGGCTATGGAAAAAAGACGCGCCGTGTTATATAAGGGTTCGGACGCCGTGCAAATCAGCGACGAAAATATTAACGATGTGGTAAGTATGGTTATCGCCCCCGTTGTTTATCAGGGTGACATACTGGGCGCGCTGGCGATAATATCCAAAAACAACGTTATGGCGGATACGGAGATAAAACTAGCGGAAATAGCTACGGACTTTTTAAGCAAACAGGTGTAAATGCGCGCAAAAAAAAGTTACCTTGTGGGAGCCTCGAGTTTAGCTTTGGCTACGCTGATAGCCAAGTTTATCGGGGCTTTTTACAGGATACCGCTTACCAATATAATAGGGGCGGAGGGCATCGGCATTTATCAGCTGATATTTCCCGTATACTCCCTGCTTTTGACAAGCTCCTCCGGCGCGATGCCCATCGCCATTTCTTTAATTATGAGTAAGCACGCCGCTAACGAGGACATAAGCTTAACCCAAAAAAGATTTACCGCGATAATGTCCATAATACTTCTTATCGGTCTGCTTTCCTCGCTGGGGCTGACGCTGCTTGCCCGCCCCCTTTCCATAATTCAGCGCAACTGGTTTGCGGGTATCGGCTATGTGGCTATCGCGCCCGCCGTCGTTTTTGTAGCAGGCATTGCGGCGTTCAGAGGGTATTTTCAGGGGCAGTCGGATATGCGGCCCACTTCGGTTTCTTATGTGGTGGAAGCGGTTACCAAACTTGCTTTCGGGTTGGGGTTAAGCGCGATATTACTGCCTTTGGGTCTCCAATTTGCGGTTTTCGGAGCGCTGTCAGGCGTGGCTATATCAGAGGCGATTACCTTTTTTGTTATGTATTCGACATACAGAAGGCAATCGGGCAGACTCAACCTTAATCTCAACCTTAAAGAAAACAAAAAGCATTATAAGGAGATAATAAGGATTTCCTTTCCCATTTCCGTGGGCGGGATAATTATGCCCATAGTCCTCTTTATTGACAGTATACTGGTGGTCAACATCTTAATGCGCACGGGCGTATCCTCCCAGCAGGCGACCGCAAGTTACGGTATGCTTACCGGCCCCGTGGCAAGCCTTATCAATTTGCCCGTGGTGCTGACGTTAAGTTTGGGCATAGCCGTTGTGCCGGCAATCGCCCACATCAAAGAGCGCAGAGATTTGGCGGCAATCAAGCAGAAAAGCGACACCGCGCTTAAACTCGCGCTTATTATCGGCGTCCCCTTTGCGGTAATATATTTTTTGCTTGCGCGCAATATCCTTTATCTGCTTTATCCCCGCTTAAGCTATTCAGAGCTTAACCTGGGAGTAAGGCTGTTGCAGATAGGCGCCGCGACCGTATTGATATTGAGTCTTATGCAGATATACTCCTCACTTTTGCAAGGGTTGGGAAAGACTTACACGCCCGTAAAAAATCTCGCCTTTTCCGCCGTGATAAAAATAATTCTGGATGTAATACTGTTGTATACCATAGGGATAGAAGGAGTGGCGGTAGCCTCTTTTGCCTGCTACGCTATATGTATGACCCTCAACCTAATAAGCTACAAACGCCTTACCGGCGTCAACCAGACCTTTTTGAAAAACAGTTGCATAATCTGCGTCAGCGGTGCTATAATGGCTCTGGCAGTTTATCTTGCCAGTTTATATCTCGCTTTCTACGGGATAATCGCGATTATCGGCATCGGCAGTTTCGTTTACGCAGGGATATTGATAGTATCGGGAGTGTTTTCCGAGCGGCAATTGCAAAGTCTGCCTATGGGAAAAATCTGGGTCAGAGCCAGCAGGCGTTTAAGGTTTTGGGAGGGCAAAAGATGATTATCGTAATAGGTCTGGGCAATCAAAAAGGCGACCTGACAATTAATCAAACGGCAGCGATAAGCAAAGCGGATAAGGTTGTGGTAAAGACCGCAAAAACCCCTACCTATACATATTTTACCGAAAACAGAATTCCCGTTGAAAATTTGGATAATATTTACGAAAGGGCAACCGATTTTAACGATTTGGATACCCGGATTGTAGATTATCTTACTTTACTCAAGGAAGATAATATTGTATACTGCGTCAACGGCTCCGGTTACACCGACAGTTCCGTCGCCGCTCTCAGCCTTGCCTGCGATATAAAGATTTTGCCCGGAGTAGGACAGGAGGCCCCGTCGCTTTCCCTCAGCCCCGCTCCCGGCTACACCGTGTATTCTGCAAGCGACTTTTTGCTCAGGGCAAGGAATATGACGGACACCAATCTGCCGCTGGTGATTTACGAGATTTACGACAAACTGACCGCTCAGGAGATAAAAATCAAGCTGCTGGAAATGTATCCCGCGGACACAAAAGCGGTTGTATGCCGCAACGGAAAAAGCGAGCGGACAGAGCTTGCGGAGATAGACAGGCAGAAAAAATACGATTACAGCTTTTCGCTTTGCGTGATACCCAACAGCTTTTACCAAAAAGGTATTTATACCTTCGGGGACGTCGCGGAGATAGTAATGCGGTTGCGTGACCCCGGCGGTTGTCCGTGGGACAGAGCGCAAACGGCGGAATCCATAAGGGAAAATATTATTGAAGAGGCTTACGAGTTGGTAGAGGCAATCAACCTAAAGGACAGCGATAAGATAATAGAGGAGTGCGGCGACGTGCTTTTGCAAGCGGTCTTTTTATCCGTCATTTGTCAGGCGGGAGGACAATTCAATTTGTTTGACGTTACCACGGGGCTTGCCAAAAAACTTATTTCCAGACATACGCACATTTTCGGCAAAGACAAGGCGCACAGCGAGGCGGAAGCGTTGGCCTTCTGGGAGCAGGCAAAGAAAAAGGAAAAATCGCAAAAGACGGTAAACGACGCGATAGCGGGAGTGGCGCAGACTTTCAATTCGCTGATGAGAGCGGAAAAAATACAAAAGATTATTAAAAAAACGGGTTTTGATTTTGCGAACGCGGAAGAGGGCTTAGCCAAGATTTATGAAGAACTGAAAGAGTTGAAGGAAGCCAAAAGCGCGGAAGAGATAGAAAACGAATGCGGCGATTTGCTGTTTTCCGCCGTCAATCTGTTAAGGTTGCTGGGCGTCAATTCCGAAGTGGCGCTGGACAAAACCACGGATAAATTTATCAGACGCTTTGAATATGTGATAAAGAAGGCGGAAGAGGAAGGATATAATATTTACGAGTGCCCCGTGGAAAAAATGCACGAATGGTATTATCAGGGCAAACTCTATGAAAACCTATGAAGATAGCAAATATTGAGCTTGCGGGCAATTTGATTTTGGCGCCGATTGCGGGGTATTCCGACATCGGTATGCGTATGCTTTCTCTGCGCTACGGCGCGGGGCTTGCCTTTTGCGAAATGGTGAGCGCCAAAGGACTGTATTACAACAGCGAAAAAACCAAAACGCTGCTTGCCACCCATCCCGCGGAAAAAATCAAGGCGGCGCAGCTGTTCGGGAGCGAGCCCGAAATAATGGCGGAGGCGGTAGCGGGCGCGCTGGCCGATTTTGATATTATCGACATCAATTTGGGTTGCCCGGTAAGAAAAATCGTAAGCAACGGAGAGGGTTGCGCCCTTATGCGGAATCCGGATAAGGTATTCAAAATAGTTTCGGCGTGCAAGGCAGCGGCCCCGGGCAGAGCAATCAGCGCCAAAATTCGGGCTGGATTGGATAAAGAGAGTATAAACGCGGTAGAAATAGCCCTGGCTGTGGAAGCCGCCGGCGCCTCTTTTGTCACCGTTCACGGGCGCACAAGGGATATGTTTTACAGCGGAAAGGCTGACCCGGAGGTAATAGCCAAAGTAAAAAGGGCGCTGACAATCCCGGTCATCGGCAACGGAGACGTCACCGACAGGCAAAGTTATCAGAGGATGCTGGAGTACACGGGCGCGGACGGGGTTATGATAGCCAGAGGCGCGCTGGGCAAGCCTTATATTTTTTCGGAAATTCTGGGATTGCCTTATGATTATAATTTATATGATTTAATTATGGAGCATTTTTCCGAATTAAATAAGATTTTACCCGAACGCGCGGCAGTATCAAACATGAAAAAGCATATAGCCTTTTACGTAAAGGGTCACCGCCGCCAAAAACTTATTAAGGAAAAAGTATTTCAGGCGGCAGGAGCAGAGCAACTGACGGACGCGCTGGAGTATCTCAAAGAGCCGTAAAAGGCTGATTTTATAAAAAAATCAAAAAATAATCTGTTGCTTTTCTTTTGTTATTGCAAAACAGTCCTCACTGTGCTATAATCAAGAATACAATTTATATTTTGGAGGAAAGTATTATGGCGCATACTGCACACACGGATAATTGTTGCCTAAAAGGATGTCTTACATCTTTAATAGTTATGCTTATAACCGTCGCGCTTATTGTAGGCGGTATTTGGTATGTACTAAATATGACTTTTGCCGAGCTGGGCGTGGCCGACACACCTATATATAATGAAGCCACCATAAGAGATTTAGGCTTGGCGGACACAAAAGTCATTGATGTGATTAAAGCTATCAAGGATGTCTTTAAGATGCCTGAAGAAAGTGACATTGTTACAAACCCTTACAATGCCGAGGAGGCGGACGCCAATCTGGCGGCAGAGATTGACATGCTTCTGCCTCAGACTGAGGGCGGCCAGCCCGATTACGGCTCTTTGACGCATACGCAACTGGTTACTCCCGGGGAGAGATACCTTGTCACGCTGGCAGATACCGACCTGGCGTACTTGATGGAACAGATAATAAAGCAATCCGAAGACAATCAGGATATGGAAAACGTCAAAAAGCAGCCGTTGAGTTTCAGGGAAGTCACAATATATAAGACAACGGAAGGTGACTATAAGTTAAGAGTAATTTTAAAAATGGACTTATCGGATATGATGGGCGAACTGACCGCGCAAATGCAGGGTATGCCGGAGCAGGTAGTAGGCGTATTGCCGAACGCTATTTACTTTGTTTGCGACAGCGATCTGACAGTTTCCAATGAGGGCGTGGCGTATATTTCCGGTCAGCAGTTGGCCGTTAACGGAGCCAACAACTTCCTGATGGATATGATTATGGAAAAACTTAACGAAGCCTCTCAAAGCGATAGCGGCGAGGGCAATTTCGGTCAATCTCTGGGCAAA
>JBMNTS010000043.1:0-8808 GCA_050945855.1 Christensenellales bacterium
AGGCAAGGGAGTCAAGGTGTCTTTTGCCGCCGCTCCCGCTCTGGCAAAAGAGAGCGGGGATAAAAACAACCGCGGGATTATCGCCCGTCTGGGCGAATACGCGTATATCGATTTGTTTGAAAAAATCTGGAAGATAAGAAAGGAGGGCTCCCCTCTGTTTATCCTGATTCTGGACGGAATAGAGGACCCGCACAATCTGGGGGCGATACTGCGCGTCGCGGAAAGCGCGGGCGTTCAGGCAATAGTGATAGGCAAAGACCGCGCCTGTCCCATAAACGCCACCGTTATCAAGACTTCGGCGGGGGCGGCAAGTTTTGTGGATGTGGCAAAGGTGACAAATATCAATCAGACCATACGCGCGCTCAAGGAAGACAACGTTTTTGTGTACGGCGCGGATATGGATGGAGAGGATATTTACGGGACCGACCTTAAGGGGGATATCGCTATTGTGATAGGGAGCGAAGGCAAGGGTCTGCACGAACTGACCGCAAAATTGTGCGACAAGCTGATTGCCCTGCCGCAAATGGGTAAAATCAATTCCTTAAACGCTTCGGTTGCGGCGGGAGCGGTTTTGTATGAGGCGGTAAGACAAAGAAGGACAAAATGACGGATATACGGGGACTAATCGAAAAAGCGCAAAAAGGAGACGAAAAGGCAATCGCGGCCATAGTGGAAAAATATAAAGGGCTGGTGGTTTCCTTGGCGCGTTCCCGCTACCTTACCGGAGGCGATTTGGAGGACCTTATTCAGGAAGGCACGCTGGGGCTGTTAAAAGCGATAAGGCAGTATTCTCCCCAAAAGGGGGACTTTGGCAAGTACGCGTATATCGGGATAATCAACAAAATTAACGACGCGGTCAGGGCGGATAACAGAGAAAAAAACAAAGCGCTCAACGACGCGCTCAGGCAAAAGGACGCAAACGAGCAGGAAGGCGAGGCGGCGGCGCATGAGGATAATCCGCTTACCGTTTTTTTATTGAACGAGAAGCGCGAAAGGTTTTACGATAACCTCCGCGCCATTGTCACTCATCAGCAAATGAGCATAGTCACCCTTTATCTGGAGGGATATACATATAAAGAAATCAGCGACAAGCTGAACATCACGGAAAAAAAAGTGGACAATGCCCTGCACGCCATAAAAAATAAAATCCGTAAATCGGAGACAACGTTTTTAGATGAAAGCGGTAATTGATATAGGCAGCAATTCGGTGAGGCTGCTGCTTAACGGTAAAAAAACAATACGCACCACCGCCCTGGCAAAAGGCCTTGCCTCAAGCGGAGTGCTTTCCCCGTCCGCAATGAAGGATACCGGAAAAGCGGTGGTGGAGCTCTTCGATATTGCCTGCGATAACGGAGCGGAGGAAATATTTGTCTTTGCGACGGAGGCTGTCAGAGCGGCGGAAAACGGCGCGGAGTTTATCGGACACTTGAAAAAATTTGATATTGATGTTGATGTGCTATCCCCGAAACAGGAAGCCGAAAGCGGCTTTTTGGGAGCCTATACCGGCGGAAGGCAGGCGGTGCTGGATATCGGCGGGGCAAGCAGCGAATTGAGTCTGGGAGACTCGGCGGGTCTTTTATACTGGCATTCGGTGGCGGTGGGAGCGCAAAGACTGGCGGATATTTTTACCGGCAACATAAGAGAATTGTCCTTTTATATTAAGGAAAGAATAGCCGAGTACGGCGCCGTGCCTCCCTGCGGGGAACTTATAGCCATCGGCGGCACCCCGACAACCCTGGTATCCGTATTGGAAGGGCTGGAGCCTTATGACGAAAGCGTGGTGCACGGATACGTATTAAAAGCGGAGGCAATCCGGGATTGCGCGCAAAAAATATTTGCCATGCCCCTTCAGGCGCGCTATAATATCAAAGGCCTGCCCCAAAAAAAGGCGTCCGTGATAGCCCCGGGAGGATTGCTGCTTTACCATATTATGGAATACCTTAACAAGGACAGTTGCATTGTAAGCGAAAGGGACAATATGGAAGGTTACCTATATATGAAACTTTCGGGCAGACTATAATTTTAATGATTTTCAGGAGTGTTTTATGCAGATAAGGACCAGATTCGCGCCCAGCCCTACGGGATTTATGCATATCGGCAATTTGAGGACGGCGTTATACGCGTATTTTTACGCGAGGAAAAACAACGGCACTTTTATTATCCGCATTGAGGATACCGACCAGGAAAGGTATGTGGAAGGAGCGGTGGACATGATTTTTTCCACGCTCAGGCAAGCGGGCATAGATTACGACGAGGGGGGCGAAAAGGGAGGCCCGTTCGCGCCCTACACCCAAAGCGAAAGAAAGGACGTTTATCTGGAGTACGCCAAAAAACTGATAGAGAAAGGAGGCGCGTATTACTGCTTTTGCGACAAGGAAAGGCTGGAGGGTCTTACGGACGAGAACGGCATAAAGAAGTACGACAAGCACTGCTTGGCCCTTACGCCCGAGCAGATACAGGAAAAGCTGAACTCCGGCGAGCCTTACGTAATCAGGCAGAATATCCCCAAAGAGGGCGAAAGCGTATTTGTCGACCTTGTTTTCGGAGAGATAAAGGTAAATTGTTCGGAACTGGAGGACGGCGTGCTTATAAAAAGCGACGGTATGCCCACCTATAATTTCGCCAACGTGATAGACGACCATTTAATGAATATCACCCACGTAATACGGGGCAGCGAGTTTATCTCCAGCACCCCTAAATTCAATCTGATTTACGACAGTTTCGGCTGGAAGCGCCCGGAATATATGCACCTGTCGCCCATTATGAAGGATAAGGAGCGCAAGCTGTCCAAAAGATACGGCGACGCCAATTTCAACGATTTTATCGAAAAAGGGTATTTAAGCGAGGCTATCGTAAATTATATCGCCCTTTTGGGCTGGAGTCCGCAGGACAACAGGGAAAAAATGAGCATAGATGAGCTGATACAAGCCTTTGACGTGGAAGGCATCAGCAAGTCAGGCTCTATTTTTGACGAGGAAAAGCTGAAATGGCTTAATTCGCTGTATATAAAGGAATTGCCTTTGGAAAAGTTTTTGGAGCTGGGCGCGCCCTATTACGCCAAAAGCGGAGCGGCGGCGGAATACGACTGGAATCTGTTTGGCAGAATACTGCACTCCAGAGTGGATTATCTGGCGGAAATTCCGCAAAAAACGGAGTTCCTTACAAGTTTCGGAGAATATGATATTGATATTCTGCTCAATCAAAAATTAAAGATTGACAAAGAACTTGCCGCGCGCGCCATCGCCAAGGCAAAAGCGACTTTGGAGGGCGTTGAGGATTTTACCAACGAAAATTTGTTCGCCGTCCTTACCGCTGCCGCCGAGGAGTGCGGCGTCAACAAAAAGCAGATGCTGTGGTGCGTAAGAGTGGGCATTACCGGAGTCGCGGTGACTCCGGGGGGAGCGACCGAGCTTGCGGAAATTTTGGGCAAAGAACGGACGCTGCAAAGATTGTCCTTCAGCCTAAACAGATTGATATGAGGAAAATATTATGAAATTCGCTTCAGACTTAGTAAAGGGCATTTCGCCCTACACTCCGGGAGAGCAGCCTCGGGATAAAAAGTACATCAAACTTAACACCAATGAAAATCCTTATCCCCCTTCCCCCAAGGTTAAAGCGTTGCTGGAAAACTTTGATACAGACAGACTAAGGCTTTATCCCGACCCCGAAGCGCGCGCGCTCAGGGCAGCGGCGGCGCTAATCTACGGGCTGGACGCGGAAAACATCTTTATCGGCAACGGCAGCGACGAGGTGCTTGCCTTTTGCTTCCCCGCTTTTTTCAATCCCGGAGACAGCGTAGCCTGCTATGATCTCACCTATTCCTTTTATCCCGTATACGCCAAACTTTTCGGAGTGTGCTATAAAGAAATCAAGTTAATCGATTATAAGCCCGACTTGTCCTCCCTGATGGGCGTGGGGGCGAAAGGGCTGCTGCTTGCCAACCCCAACACGCCTACCGCGGTGGCGCTGAAAAAAGAGGAAATGGAAGCGGTAATCAAATCCAACGCCGATAAAATCGTGATAGTTGATGAGGCGTACATAGACTTCTGCGCCGAAAGCGTGACAGACCTGATACCTTACTATCCCAACCTGCTTATTGTGCGCACGCTCAGCAAGAGCTATTCGCTTGCCGGCGCAAGGTGCGGAATGGCACTGGGGCATAAAAGTTTAATAGCCGCCCTTAATACCGTAAAGAATTCCTTTAACAGCTACACCTCTTCCGCGCTTAGCCTGGCAGTGGCGGAAGAAGCGATAAAGGATGAGAAGTGGCATAAGGAATGCGTGCTTAAGGTAACCAAAATACGGGATACGGTATCCCAAAGGTTGAATGAAATGGGATTTGAATTAACAAATTCCTCTTCCAATTTTCTCTTTGTCAAAGTGGGAGAAGGCGAGAAATATTACCTTGCGCTAAAGCAAAAGGGTATATTGGTCAGATTCTTTAACACTTCCAAGTTGAGAGAGCATATCAGAGTGACAATAGGACATTTTGAGGATATGGTAAGGTTTTTAGAGGCTATGACGGAGATTAAGGAAAGCCTAGATTGCGCCTCTGTTTAGACAAGTTGCGTAACATTACGCTATTTACCGCTTTTTTGCGCCCTGCTTGGGGCGCTTTTTTTGTGCTAATATTTTTGATATGGAAAGCATAATTTCATTTGCGGACAACCCGCACGCCGAACTGGCGCAAAAGCTGGCCGAGCTTTATCCTGCGGGCGCCGTAGGCATAATTCACGACAGCGAGCGCAATTGCGAGGAGCTTGTCAAGGCGCTGGGGCAGCATAATAACAGCGCGCGCTGCTATTCGGTTAGGGATTTAACAAGCAGCAATATTCCCTCTCATATCCGGGCGGTTATAGGCGCGGGAAGCCGCAGGGTGGCGCCGCTTGTGGGGGCGCAGCGGGCGGGGATAAAATGTTTTTTGGCGCACGATTACGTGATTGATTACTGGGACGCCCGCCCTGCCTTTATCGTATTTGACAACAACAGGATAGATAAAAGGGAGGCGTTGCCCATGGCTGCCGCCTATTCCAACGCAGCGGGCATACTCACCGGCATTATAGACTACCTTGCCGTTGCCCGGCTAAAGGTGGGGGAGCCGCTGAGCCAATTGGAGGAGTTGCAAAAGGAGTTTATTTCACTGATAATAGAAAACAAGCACCGGGATGATTTTACGCGCGCGCTGCTTTACTTACTGGAAAAGGCGTGGAAGGTAATGAACGCATGCAATATTTATCCTAATCTGGTAAAGGATATTTTGCGGGTATGTTCAAGATGCGCCTACCCCGGGCTGGTCTTTGACGGGGAGGAATACTGCCGGCAGGAGTTTTTTATCAGTTATTTGCTGCTCTGCGTTTACAGCCTGTTTTCACGAAAAAAATTTAACAAGCCCTTACTGCCTAAAGATATAAACGCCATATTATCTTTATGCGGGTCGCTGGAGATAGGATATCCCCCCGATTTGCAAAACGCCGTTAAGGCGGATTACACGGACAAATTTTTCTTGCTTCAGGAAGAGGAAAGCGGGCTTAGGCAAGCCGTACTCTCGGGAGCGCAAATAAAAAGGCTGTCCTTTAATATGCGCGCGCTTATGGGCAAAGAGTTTTTTAAAGACTTGTCTTACTACGACTGCTTATGCTATACTTTAATAGCTAACGAGCTTAGACAAAAACAAGGGCTGATAAACGAGCTTGCGCACTCGGGATTTATCGACGCCCTGATGGAGAGGGCAGGTGCGGAGTTATCAAAATACAAAACTGTTTCTGTTTGACCTTGACGGTACTGTTTATCTGGGAGATTCCCCCATTCCCGGAGCTATTGAAAAACTTAAGGAATTATCCGCGAAAGGAATTCAGGTAGGCTTTTTGACCAACAACAGCAGCAAAAGCGTGGACGAATACATCAAAAAGCTGAACAAAATGGGGTATCCTGCGACACGCTCGCAAATGGTAAGCAGTTCCATGAGCGCCGCTAAGTATATTCTGGAACATTACAGCGGAAAAAGCGTGTACGCCTTGGGCACGGACAGCCTCAAGGATACTTTGTCCGAATACGGCATAGCTCAGGCGGAGGACGCGGATATCGCGCTGCTGGGTTTTGATACCACGCTTACCTATCAGAAACTGTGGCATTTTGCCCGCCTGCTTCAAAAAGGCAAAATCTATATCGCCACTCACCACGACATTAACTGCCCTTCGGAATACGGGGACATGCCGGACGCGGGAGCCATGATCGCGTTGCTGGAAAAAAGCACGGGCAGAGTGCCCGAGGCTATCTGCGGAAAGCCATTCGCCCCCATGGCGCATCTGATTGCCTCTCATTTCGGGGTAGAGGCGGAGCGCACCGCTATGGTGGGGGACAGACTGTATACCGATATCGCTTTCGGCATAGCGTCCAATATGACTTCTATTTTGGTGCTAAGCGGGGAATCAAGCATGCAAATGTATAAAGAAAGCGGACTTAAGGCAACCGCCGTCTTAGGCAGCGTTGCCGACATTGAAGTATAATGATAACGGTAAAAATTAACGATAAGATAAAGGAGATTGACTCTCCCGCGCCTTTAAAGGCGCTTATCCCCGACTTAAAATTTCCCTGCGGCGGCAAGGGCATTTGCGGAAAATGCAAAATAAGGGCGCAAGGTATTGCGCCCACGCCCAAAGACTTCACCTTTTTTACCCGTGAGCAAATAGAACAAGGGATAAGGATAGCCTGCGATAAAATAATCGAGCAGGACTGCTCTGTTTTCTACAGTGCGGAAAGCGTTGTAAAAGATAACAAAAAAATTGAGCATTGCGCCATGTTCGCTTATTTAGGCTCCCAAAAAGCAATAATTGGTATACTGGATGAGGGATTAGAGGAAGCCGTCGAATATACTTACGAAAAAGATATTAAGGATGAGGACTTCGGCAAATACCTTAAGGCAAAGCTGATTCAGCTCAGCCTGGAATTGATGGAAGCCTACGGCGTGCCGCAGGCGGAATCCCTGCTTATAGGCGGAGACGCTTTTGTCGTAGCCGCTCTTACGGGGCAGTCTGTTTCGGAAGGATACTCGGTCAGCGGAAGGCAGTATAGCCTGCCCGCAGAGGACGTTTTCGTGCTTCCCTTTATAAACGAATATCTGGGCAGCGATATTATTGCCGCGCTCGCCGGAGCGGAAGAATATACCCTTTTTATTAATTTCTCAAATATAGTGACTTTCGGGATGAAAACGGGGGAGGGGTATTTGGTAGCGCCGCTGTATACGCCCGACGATTTTATTATAAAAGAAGTTTTTTTGGCGTCCGTTACTTATTTTTATTCCCTCAATCCGGAGATAAAAAGGGCGCTTGTACTGGGCAAGCTGCCCTTTGACCTTCCTTTCGGGCTGCAAGCGGTAAGCGCGGAGGAAAAAATAATTGAGTTTTTTGCCCTTGCCGCAACGGGCAGAAAATACAGGACAACGGCGGATAAGATACGCAGAAGATGCGATATTATTGATTTAAGCGAGGAAGCCCTGTGGCAGGACTGCTTTTCGGGACTAACTCAAAGCGGCGATAAATGACATAGCGCGGTTTTCCAGCGCCAGTATGTCATTGATTTCCGTACTTGCCGCAATGGTATCCAGCACCTGAAAAAGGTCTACCTGCAAAGACGCCAGCGCGCTGATTATCTGGGGCTGGGTATAGCCGAACAGCGGCTCCGAGTGGCTGGGTATAAAAGCATCCATAGACAACAGGTTGTTCAGCCGCCTGAGGGATGCGAATTTCAGACTTCTCAAATAGCTTATTACCTTATGCCTTGTTCTGCCCGTGCTTTGACCCAGCAGGCTGTCTATGTACGCTATCTGCAATTCTATTATCTCAGTCGCGCTTTTGATAAGGTTCCCTCCCCTCGCGTCCCTGATCCGCCTTGCCAAATCGGATTCCGCGCCGTTGAGCCTTGTGTCCGCAAGCGCGCTGCTTACCCTGTTAAGATCCACATCCTTAAGCGCTTTGTTATACTCCCTTGCCATTTCTTCCATATAATCTTCGCTCATCCCTCACCTCTTTTTCATTATTATATGCGCGGGCGCGCCCGACTTTTACAAATTATCGCCGACATTGACAAAACGGCATTTTATATAGTATAATGAGCATAAATAATAATGTGAAAAGGAGATATTATGATCAGATCCCCCTCCAAAAAAAATAAGAACAACAGTGCCGCTCAGACTATAGCGGGATTGGTGATAGCGGCGCTGGTTTTAATACCGATTTTCGGGTTTACCTTTTACATATCCAAAAATGAGCCTAAAGTGGAGATACAGGGCGAAAATGTCGCCATCAGTTCTTTTTTGTCAAAGACCATTCAATTCAGCGCTTCGGAAATAGAAAGCGTGGAATTGCTGGAGAACATGCCTGCAAACGGAATGCGCACCAACGGAATCGGCACAAGCACAATTCTATGGGGCAACTTTAAATTTAACGACTACGGCAAATCAAAAGTGTATGTATATCGTAAACATTCGCCCTACCTTGCCATCAGACTTAAAGACAAACCTTCCGTATTTATCAACTCCAAAACTCCGGAAAATACCCGGAAGCTCTATGAGGACTTGCTGGCGTTGCAGGAACAGGAATAGGTATGCACGCCTGACGGCGCATTATGTACGCCCCATAGAGGCGCATTTAGGTGAATTGGCAGGGTCTTTTTAAGACCTTTTTCCTTAAGAAAATAGCTTCATTATTACTCTCCTTTTTGCTTTCTCTAACCCGTACAAGAATATTTGTATGGGTTTCTTCGATTTTCCAGTTCATTATCTATTCATACAAGAATAATTGTGCGGGATAT
>JBMNTS010000044.1:0-8712 GCA_050945855.1 Christensenellales bacterium
AGCAGTTTTTCGCCTGACGAATTGGGCGAAATCCTTATATATAACGAACGGATTTCGGCTAAAGAATACCTTTTGGGTCTGCTTGCCCGCTACCGTAAAAGCGAAGCGGAAGCCAAAAGAAAACTTAAGGAAAAGGGATATTCTTCTTTCGCGATAACAGAGGCCATGAACTTAGCGCGGCAGTACCGCTACCTTGACGATGCGCAATACGCCATAGATTTCGTAAAGATAAATCAGACCAGGAAGGGGGCGCATAAAATCAGGCGGGAGCTAATGCTCAAAGGGATAAAAAAAGAGCATATCGAAGAGGCGCTGCAAGAGTTAAGCAGGGAGGAGCAGCTGCTTTCCGCCCAAAAATTATGCGAGAAAATGAGTAAGGGAGAGCAAAAGGGCTATAAACTCAAGCAAAAAATATACGCCCGCCTTATGCGTGCGGGTTACGCCTCCGACATTGTCGCGGAAACGCTGAAAAATTATGAATTATACGAATATGGGGATGTCCCGGAATATGAATAAGCAAACATATAAAAGACATCTTAAGCAGGCGTTGACAAAACAAGGCGCGGATATCGGATTTACCGTGCTAGAGGACTCCTCCACCAATATATACGCGGATACTCACCTCCCGTCCCGCTTTCCTTTTCTGGTGGCGGCGATAAGCCAAAAGGACGGCAAAGGCAGACTGGGGCGCGCTTTTGTATCGGATAAGGGAGGCGCGTATTTTACATTGCAGTTGCTGGCGGATAAAGACTTTACCCCGGAAAAATATACCCTTGCCGCGGGCGTGGGGGCGGCTATGGCGCTTTGCGGCCTCCCCATCGGACTGAAATGGCCTAACGATATTTTTATAGAAGGCAAAAAACTGGGGGGCATTTTATGCGCGGGCAAGCCGACGGCCAACGGAACGCTTATTAATTGCGGCATCGGCATAAACGTGACCAACGACGTGTCCCTCATAGGCGCGGCGCGCCTTGCCGATTATCTGCCCGAGGAAGATATATTCACGCTTATCGCAAAAATCACGGTGACCTTTTTGGACTTGTTGAACAAAACACAAGATGAAATACTTGCCCACTATAAAAGCTATTCCATAATGCCGGGCAAAAGAATAAAGGTCGCCGCAGGAGAGGAAAGTTTTACGGCAACCGCTGTGGACATAGGCCCTTCCGGAAATCTTATTGCAGAAAAAGACGGAGAGCAAATCAGCTTATCCGCCGGAGATGTATCCATAATTTGGGATACCTAAACCCTATTCAAAGAATCCTAAACTTACCAACAGCGCGCTGTTGACCTTTTCCATTACACTGCTGTCCACCGTGCCGATTTTGTCTCTCAATCTGCTTTTATCTATCGTCCTGATTTGCTCCATCAAGGCTACCGAGTTTTTCTGCAAGCCGTATTCCGCGGGTATTTCTATATGCGTAGGCAGTTTTACTTTATTAATCTGACTTGTTATTGCGGCGGCAATGACCGTGGGCGAATATTTATTGCCGATATTGTTCTGCACTACCAGAACGGGGCGCACTCCGCCTTGCTCGCTTCCGATAACAGGACTTAAGTCAGCGTAATATAAGTCTCCTCTTTTTATCATTTATGTGAGTCTCCGTCATTTTCCCTATACATATATATATTGATAAGTGGCGCAAATTGGTTACTTTTATTATTTGCCCGTTTGCTGGCGTTTTATACTTTTGGGGCGCAAGGCAAGTATTTTTCCGTCATCAGCCTTTAATTATGTTTACTTTTGGGGTATAAAATTATATAATAAGATAAATTATCTATTGGAGCTAATTATGAATAAAAAGTTTTATATCACCACTCCTATTTACTACCCCAGCGGCACCTGGCATTTAGGCACCTGCTATACCACGGTGGTCTGCGACGCGCTGGCAAAGTTTAAGAGAATGCAGGGGGCTGATGTTTTTTATTTGACGGGAACGGACGAGCACGGGCAAAAAATAGAAAAGGCCGCCCTTGCCAAAGGTATGTCTCCCAAGGCTTTTGTGGATATGCAGGCAAATTCGCTTGTCGAATTATGGAAAAGGCTGGATATAAGCTACGATAAATTTATACGTACCACCGACGATTATCACGAAAAGGCGGTGCAAAAGATATTCGCAAAACTCTATGAAAAAGGAGATATCTACAAGAGCGAGTACGAAGGCTGGTACTGCACCCCCTGCGAATCCTTCTGGACGGATAAGCAGTTAAAAGACGGCAAATGCCCCGATTGCGGCAGGGACGTGGAGCTTATGAAAGAGCGCAGTTACTTTTTCAGGCTGAGCCGCTACCGCGACAGGGTGATTGAATTGCTGGAGAATAATCCCGAATTCTTGCAGCCCAAGTCGAGAAAAAACGAAATGCTAAACAATTTCCTGCGTCCGGGACTGCAGGATTTATGCGTGTCGCGCACCTCTTTCAAGTGGGGCATTGAAGTGCCTTTCGATAAGGAGCACATTGTTTACGTGTGGATAGACGCGCTGACCAATTACATAACCGCTTTGGGCTACGCTTCCGAGGACGAAAGCCTGTTTGAAAAATACTGGCCGGCGGATATCCACATGATGGGCAAGGAAATTATCCGTTTCCACTCCATTATTTGGCCCGCCCTGCTTATGGCTCTTGATTTACCTTTGCCCAAAAAGGTGTACGGCCACGGCTGGCTGCTGTTAGGCAGCGACAAGATAAGCAAATCCAAAGGCAATATAATCGACCCTATCATTTTGTCCGACCGCTACAGCATAGACGCGGTAAGATATTTCCTGCTCAGGGAAGTGCCTTTCGGGCAGGACGGAATGTTTACCAATTCTGCCTTCCTCAACAGAATCAATGCGGATTTATGCAACTCCCTTGCCAATCTGGTAAGCAGAACAACCGCAATGATTAGCCAGAGTTTCGGCGGTATTTTGCCCGAGCCTGCCGAGAAGCTGGAGGCGGACGAGGAGCTTATCCGCGCGGCGGACGAGCTTTATCCCAAAGTGGCGGACTATATGGATAAACTGCTGGTGCCCGAGGCACTGGAAGAAATATGGCTGGTTATCCGCAGAGCCAATAAATATATAGACGAAACCGAGCCCTGGCTTTTGGCAAAAGACGAGAGCAAAAAGCAAAGACTGGGCACAATACTGTATAACCTTGCGGAAACAATCAGAATTTGCGCCGCGCTGCTTACCCCTTTCCTGTCCGAATTGCCCAAAAAGATTATGGGCGCGCTCAATCTGCCTCTGCCTTCGGCTTTTGAGGGTAACGTAAGGTTTGGCGCACTGAAGCAGGGAGACAAAATCAACAAAAGCGGAGTGATTTATCCCCGTATTGATACGGCTAAGGAACTGGCGGCTTTGGAAGCGCTGGCGGAAGCAAAAAGCGAAAAGGGCGAAGCCAAGCAGGGTGCCAATACGGTAACCGCTAAAGAACTGATTCAATACGCCGATTTTGAAAAAATAAGGCTTATCGTCGCGGACGTTATCGCTTGCGAGGCAGTACCCAAAACCTCAAAACTGCTCAAACTTACGCTGGACTGCGGCGGCGAAAAGAGAACTGTGGTAAGCGGCATCGCCTCTTGCTATAAGCCCGGGGACTTAGTAGGCATGCAAATCGTTCTGGTGGCAAATCTTGCTCCCGCAAAGCTGTGCGGCATTGTATCCGAAGGCATGATTTTATGCGCGGACGGGCCGGACGGGGATATCGTTATCGTTTCGCCCATTAAAAAAACGCCGGCGGGAAGCACTGTAAGATAATGTTTATAGACGCGCACGCTCATCTTAACGATAACAGACTGATAGCAAAAGCGGACGAAATCGTCGCCTCCATGGCGAATGACGGATTATCCGCAATAATTAACGCGGGATACGACAGAAAATCCTGCGAGGACTCCCTAACGCTTGCGGGAAAATATGACCGCGTTTACGCCACCTTGGGCATACACCCCCATGACGCCAAATACGCGCGCAAAGAGGACTATGACTTTTTTGCTGAAAATTCGGCCAATCCCAAAGTGGTGGCGATAGGGGAAATCGGGCTGGACTTTTTCTACAACCATTCGGACAGAGAAACACAAGCAAAAGTGCTGGCGGAGCAACTGGAGCTTGCGGACTCTTTGCGGCTGCCCGTGGTTTTTCATTTGCGGGACGCTTACGAACAGTTTTTGAAAATTATCGGGGACAACAAGCGTTACCTTAACAGCGGCGGACTGCTGCACTGCTATTCCGGCAGCAGGGAAATGGCGGAGATTTTCAGCCGCAAGTATGATTTTTATTTTTCCTTCGGGGGCGCGATAACTTTTAAGAACGCCGATAAATCGGATATAATAAAAGCTGTTCCCCTAAAGCGTTTACTGCTGGAAACGGATTGCCCCTATATGACGCCGGAGCCGCACAGAGGCAAACTTAATTATCCCAAATATGTCAGTTTGGTAGCCCAAAAGATTGCTTCCATACTGAAACTGCCTATAGAAGAAATAGGCAGAATTACCTCTGAAAACACCAAATCGTTATTTGGAAGGCTGGCTTGAATGGATACTTACGTATACGAATACAATGACAAACTTTATATAAATCTCACCAATAAATGCAACAATGACTGCGCGTTTTGCATACGCCACAACAGGGAAGGCATCGAGGGCTACAAGCTGTGGCTGCAAAGAGAGCCCGAGGCGGAGGATATAATAGGGGAACTGGAAAAAAGGGAGAAGATAGAGAATATCGTTTTCTGCGGTTTCGGCGAGCCTCTTTTTCGACTGGATACCTTGTTGCAAGTCGCGGGATACGCTAAAAAAAGAGGTGTTTATACCCGCCTTAATACCAACGGGCAGGCAGATTTGATAGCGGGCGAGGGTACGGCTAAGAAGCTCATCGGCAAAATTGACCGGGTAAGCATCAGCCTTAACGCCACGGACGCAAAAAAGTACGCCGCTCTCTGCAATCCGGAGAGGGGAGAGGAGGCTTACCGCTCCATGCTGAAATTTGCCAAAGAATGCGTGGAGGCCGGCATAGACACCGTGCTTAGCGTAGTGGACATCATCGGAGAGGAAGAAATATCAAAAGCGCAAAAAATAGCCGACTCCATCGGCGCGCGTCTGAGAGTGCGCAAATATGAATGACGGATTAATCGGCAAGCTGCGCGAAAAAGGCTTTCACTTTAAAAAGGGACTGGGCCAGAATTTTATTACCGACAAAAACCTTTTGGCCGCCATAGTAAGGGACTCGGGAATATCCCGTGAGGACACCGTTGCGGAAATCGGCTCCGGAGCGGGCACGCTGACCATGGAATTGGCCGCGGCCGCAAAACAGGTGCACACCTTTGAGGTGGACCCCGGTCTTAAGCCCGTTTTGGAAGAGATGTTTTCGGGCATAAACAATATCAGTCTGCATTTTGCCGATGTTCTCAAACTGACCGATAAGGAAATAAAAAGTATAATTAACGGCGATTTCGCGGTTGTGGCGAATATTCCATACTATATTACCACCAATCTGATAATGCGTTTTATCGAAAGCGGCTTGCCTGTCACTTCCCTGACGCTTACGGTGCAAAAGGAAGTGGCAAAGCGCATTTGCGCCCGAGAGGGCAATCCCGATTACGGCGCGCTGACTTTAGCCTGCGCGCTGTGGGGAGACGCAAGTATTACGCGCATAGTGAAGAAAGAAGTTTTTTACCCCGTCCCAAAGGTGGACAGCGCGGTAGTCAAGATAATCCGCAATCCCAAGTTCGGAAGCCCCGAAGAGCATAAAAGGGTAACCAAAATTATAAAATCCGCTTTTCACATGCGGCGAAAAACTTTGATAAACAATCTCAGCGCGGATTTTTGCTTGCCTAAGGAATTGCTGGCGGATATTTTGGCCGGATGCGGAATGGCGGAAAAAACCAGAGGGGAGGACTTGCCGCTTAGCGCATATCTTGCTCTTGCGCGCGACTCCCGCTTGGGCAATATTTCATAAGGGCGGCGCATCTCTTTTGCTTTTTTTGAGAGACGAAATAAAATATTTCTCCCTATTGACTTTTTTGACCTTTATATATATAATTATAATAAGCATAATTCTATAATCCGTCCTTGCGCCCTAATTACGGGCGGGCGGGCTTGCGGCAGGAGTTACAATGAAAAAGAATAAGACAATTAAGCTATGCGTTTTGCTGTTAAGCATAATTCTTTTATCGGGGCTGGTTGCGTGCAACCCTTCGCGCTCTTTTGAGCAATCCACCAATGCCAATTCTTTGGAAAAGTTTCTGATTAGTGTGCTGGGGATTCAAAACAGCGAAGGCGTTTATGACGTGGACTTCTTTACCGGCGGCGGCAAAAATGTAAGGAGCATGCGTACCTCCGTTATAGAAAAGGAGCCGGAGACCACTCTTTCTTATTATGATTTCGGCGGCTGGTACGAAAACAGCGATTACAGCGGCGAGCGCATTAAATTCCCCTATACCGTTACCAGAAATATGACCCTGTACGCCAAATGGTATAAGCAGTATTCCGTTTCTTTCGAGACTAACGGCGGCAAAGAGCTGGACAGCATAAGGGCGGGCTATATTGAAAAGACTCCCGTTACCACAAGGGCGGGCTTTAACTTTGAGGGATGGTTCACCACTCCCGGTTTTGATGAGGGCACTCTTGTGTCCTTCCCTTTCGAGGTGACTCAGGATTATATGTTCTACGCCAAATGGGTCACCGCGGGCGCGTACGAGATAAGGACGGCGGAGCAACTGCTCAATATCAGATACGGACTGGACGCCGCCAACGTGTACACGCTGGCAAACGACATAGATTTCAACACCCCTACCGGCAAAATGGAGATAGAGCCCATAGGCACGCTGGATCTGCCTTTTGAGGGCACGTTTAACGGCAACGGAAAAATAATATCCAATTTCAGCATCACCGAAACGGACGATTTTGAAAAGTATTACGGCTTGTTCGGCGCGATAAGCGGCGCGAATATACGCAACCTGACTATCAAAGACGCTTATATCAAACTGGACAGCAATTATATGTTCTATGCCGGCGGAATCACCGGATATATGGAAGGCGGTACCATCAATAACTGTACCGTTCAGAACGCGGACTTTATCGGCGACGGCAAAGAAGTGCATCTGGGCGCGATTGCGGGATATCTTGACGGCGGAACGATTACCAATTCCGCAAGCGTGGGCGGGTTTATCCGCAGCCGCAGCGCGGAGCAGGAAATAAACGTGGGCGGTATCGTGGGCTATATTAAGACAGGCACCGTAAGCAATTGCTACGGCACCTCTTATGTTTCCGGGCGTATCGCAGGCGGTATCGCGGGCAGCAATAACGGCACAATCAGAGATTGCTATTTTGACGGCTCTGCCGAACAGCCTTTGAGCTACACCACCGTTGTTAAGAATACTCCCATTACCGAATATACCACTATTGCGGGCGGTATCGCGGGTAACAACTACGCGGGCGGCTTGATTACGGAATGCCGCACAAACGCTACGGTAAACGCCAAGTGGGCAGGTGGTATCGCGGGCATAAACGGCTCCAAAAAGGCTTCGGGCACGCAAGCAAGGATAACGCACAGCTTTTCCACTTCCAACGTCAACTCCACTTATATCGCGGGCGGCATTGCGGGGCATAACGAAAAAGCCGTTATTTCCAACTGCTTCAACCGCGGCATCGTAAGAGCGGAAGCGGTGCCCGTAAAATTAGGTGAAGGGCAGTTTAAGGGCGGCTCAACTTCCAACATTTTTGCCGGCGGCATCGCGGGCTACAACCTGGAAGGCGTAATTGACAGATGCTTAAACTATAATTCCATTAACGCCAAGAGCATTCAGCCTAACGTGGACGGCTCCAGACCGCAAGTGGGCGATTACAATCCCGCGTACGCAGGTTCTATCGTAGGCTTCTCGATGGTATCCATCAATACCTGTTACAGTCTGCAAGGGCTGACGGTGACCCGCAACGATACTCCTTATACCCTCAACGAGAACAATATCTTCTACAGAGTGGAAACAAGGCAAAACGAAACCTTGGTAATTGTGCCGGACAACGAATATACCGCAGTGCTATTCTTCCGCACAGTACTCGGTTACCAGCAATCTATATGGAGTCTGCATATAGACGGTACCAGTATTACATTGTCCTTTGCGTAATTAAAATATCCAAAATCCAAAGCCGCGGATTGATTTCCGCGGCTTTTTTCGTGCGCTTATTGTTGCACAAAAAAGCCCCGACCAACGGAGCTTTAATTAAGAAACTGCATGCAGCTAAACAGAATAGTATTTACAAATGCCCTTTTGCTTTCTATTAGTCATTTTCAGTATATACTATCTTTTTCTGGATTGTTAAATTCCGCATCATAGCATCTTAAAAGAATCTGAAGTTGAGAGAGATAGAGCTTGTCAATTCAGTTTTGCAATATTTTGGGCATTTTCAATAAAAAAAGGCTTGTTTTCAGCCTTTTGTGGTGGAGGTAATGGGATTCGAACCCATGACCTCTTGACTGCCAGTCAAGCACTCTAGCCAACTGAGCTATACCCCCGCGCCACTCCATATATAATAGCCGAAATATCGCATATTGTCAATAAAAATAAGGGCCAGGCATAAAAATTGCTTTCCGGTTGCCTTGACCAAAGTAAGGGTATTGACAGCTATTGCTTTTTGCTAAACGTGTCAGCGCGTTTTTTAATTTCGGAAACACAAATTCAGGATTTTTTATGGTAGAATATAAAAAAAGCAGGGAGCCTTATTATGAAAAAGTTTGT
>JBMNTS010000045.1:0-8671 GCA_050945855.1 Christensenellales bacterium
TACTGATTGTGTTCCTCAAAGAGGGCGGCAAGCGTCCTTGCTCCGGGCTCTGAATTCGCTCCCAGCACTATATCGCCGCAAATCACTATCAGGTCAGGTTTCTCCTGAACTATGGTGTTCCTAATCAGATTAAGCGTAGCTGTATCCGAAGCCCTATTCATAGAGCCGGATAAATGCGTATCCGTAAAAGTTATTATTTTAAAAGGCTCATTGCAAGGGCTTCCGTCTTTATAGGTCTTAACCAGATATGCGTTTTCGCCTTCCGGCGTATAAAAAGCAATAACGTATTCCTTGACTTTATACCCGTCGCCCGCAAAAAACACTCCCAAAGCAAGCACGCCTATCAGTCCCGCAATAATTACCGCTTTAACAACTTTCATTTTGCACCCTTTAATTGAAGATAAAAAAATTATATCCCACAAACCCGCCTAAGTCAATACCTGTCAAGGTTGTCAACATTATCGTCTGGTACCGTAGCCGCCGCTGGAGCCGCCGCTTGGAGCGACAACTATATAAAAGCGCTCAATCTTTTTTCTTTTTTCAGAATAATAAAGCCCGTTAATCCGGAGAGAATAAGCGTCAACGCTCCGCCCGCAATCCCGGAAATACCGGTAGCCATAAAGCCGTAGGCTTCATTCAGGTTGGCAGTATTAAAGCCGTAGTCTGGCAAAAACGCCGTCTTGCTTTGGATGTTCTCAAACAAGGCGTATACGGCGCCGGATACCTGCAATTGTGCGTCG
The DNA here is from genome assembly GCA_050945855.1 of Christensenellales bacterium. Taxonomy (GTDB): domain Bacteria; phylum Bacillota; class Clostridia; order Christensenellales; family DTU072; genus CAYSNP01. The sequence goes on from JBMNTS010000045.1 coordinate 741, forward strand.
GATACCCTTTGTATCGCCCATTCCAGCCCGTCCGGGTTTGAGGAGGCAAACAAAGATATTATTCCTCCGATAATCACCGCCGCGCCCAAAAACCTTGCAAGCGCTTTTTGAGTTGAAAAGCCGCCTATAGGTCTTGTTGTAACGGGTCTGAGCAGTTCGGGATGCGACCGGCGCACAAGGGATATTACCGCGGCAGTTACCAGCCCTTCGACCACGCCTATTGCCAAATGAATAGGCTGCATTAGCATAACAAATTCACCGAAGGGCAACTCTGTCCTGCCCGAAAGCATTGTTTGCAGCACGACGCTGAACGCCCCCATTTGCAAACCTATAATTGAGGAAAGCATGGAAGCGCTGAATATTCTGCCCAAAGTAAGCCCTTTTCGCGTTATTCGTTTATATATTAAAGGAAAAGCTATAAAGCAGGTATAAAATCCCAAATTGAAAACATTGCACCCGTACGCAAGCAGCCCTCCGTCACCGAAGAACAACGCCTGCGCGAGCAAAATGCACGCCATTGTCAAAAAGCCCGCGTATGGACCGAGCATAGCCGCGAGCAGCATTCCTCCGCCCAAATGGCCGCTTGAGCCTGTCCCCGGTATGGAAAAATTAATCATCTGGCAGGCGAAAACAAAGGCGCCCATTACCCCCATCATGGGTGCTTTGCCAACATCACCTTCATCTCTGATTTTTTTGATTGAATAAGCGGCCACACCCGCCGAAAAAATCATCATTGCTCCGCCTACCTCGGGGGAAATTAAACAATCAGGCATATGCATATCCGTCTTTCTCCTTTTTCATAAGTTTAGGAATGCCGAAAGGCAATTTGCGGCTTTATACAAAAGCAAAAAGATTATAGCATATCCGGGCTTAATACACAATATACAGTTTTTCAAAATCAAAATGCATATTGGGCAAGATTATGCTATAATTGATTATATCAAAGACATTAAAGGCAGATTATGAAGGGCAGAGAAAGGTTTTTGACCGCGCTGAGCAACAAAAAGCCGGACAGGCTTCCTTGTCAGGTGCATAGCTTTATGCCATATTTCCTTGTGAAAAATATGCTTTTGGGCAATCTTAGGGCTTATAAGTATTTCGGCATGGACCCGGTGCTTTACCTTTCGCCGCAATATCGCTTTACCGAGCAGACTCAAAAGAACTGGCGCACAGTCAGACGCTTTAAAAGCTTCCGTGACGGCGTGTACACTTTTGAGAAAACCATTGTTACCCCAAAGGGCAATCTGACGACAGAGGTTTCCGTCAATAAGTATACCGTATGGAACACCCGACCGCTTATCAAAACGGATGCGGATTTTGAGTTGTTTAAGGAGTTTTATCCCGTACCCGTCAGCGCGGACTGGAAAAGAATCAATAAGGCAAAAGCCAAAATCGGCGACAGCGGCATCGTGCGCATGGTGTCCCGCGGATACGGGCAAAGCGGCGCTTTTCAGTCGCTTGCCAACATGATGGATACCGTCAACCTTATTTACAAGGTGTATGACGAACCCGATTGGGTGCATTACGCGTTGGAAGTCATCAATAACAAAAATATCGAAACCGTGTATAATTGCGGCAAAATTGAGGCTGATTTGGTGGAAACGGGAGGGGGCGCGGGCTCCTCCACCGTAATCAGCCCGGATATTCACAAAGAGTTTTGTTTGCCTTACGATAAGAAACTGCATAAGGCGATTAAAGACAACGGCGGCATGGTAACATACCACCTTTGCGGCGGGCTGATGCCGCTGTTGGAAACAGTAGCCGAAAACGGCGCGGACGCGCTGGAAACAATGACGCCCGCAGGTATGGGAGGCGATTGCATACTGAAGCAAGCCGCAGAAAGGATTGGGGATAAAATGGCGTTTATAGGCGGTCTTGACCAAAACGCTTTTTTTGAAAAGGGCACGCCGGAAACAGTGAGGGCGGAAGTAAGAAGGCTGTTTGAAAGCAAGCCGCAGGGCGGCTACGTCTGCTCACCTTCCGACCATTTTTTCCACGGCAAAAAAGAAAATATCAAGGCGTTTGCGGACGCTTGCAAAGAATGCGTATATTAACCGGGAGCAAGAACAATGACAGGGAAAGAACGTATCAGAAGAATACTAAACCGTCAGGAAGTGGACAGAAACGGCTTTTGGCTGGGGCGGCCGCACAGGGACGCGCTTAAAATTTACAAAGAATACTTTAACGTCCGCTCGCGCAACCAGCTTCTGCTTAAGCTTAAAAGCGACCTTGTATGGATCAGCGGCGAAAGCGTTATGCTAAGGCCTCTCTTTCTTCCGCGCGGCTTTAAAATAAAAAGCTCCCTTAGCGAAGGCGGCTTGCTTTCCGGCGCGGAAACCGTGGAGGATGTGGAAAAAATATATTGGACCAAAAGCGAAAATTTTGCTTTTCCGCTCATGCGTCACAAACTCAATTTCGCGATAAAAAACAATCTTGCGGTTTTCAGCGGAATGGGCAGTTACTTCTTCCACAATCTTACCGATTTCTTTGGCATGGAAGAATGCTTTATCAAAATGTATACGCATCCCGATGTGGTGGAGCGCGCCGCGCAGAAGATTGTGGATATTTATTACAACGCGAATGAGGCATTATACCGTAAATACGCGGAATATATAGATTCGGTATTCTTTTTCAACGATTTGGGTACCCAACTTGACACTTTGATAAGCCCGGATTTGTTCAGACAATTCTTTTTGCCGGGCGCGAAAAAACTTATCGACCAGGCAAAACGCTACAAACTGAAAGTGACGCTGCACTCTTGCGGCTCCGTGGAGCGGTTTATTCCGGACCTAATTGAGGCGGGCGTGGATGGGCTGCATCCCATACAGGCGCGGGCGCGGAATATGGAAGCGGAATCGCTTGCGCAAAAATACGGCGACAAGCTTATTTTTATGGGCGGGTTGGATACGCAGGAGATTTTGCCTTTGGGCACTCCCCAGGAAGTGGCTGCCGAAACACGCCGGCTTATTAACGTTTTCGGCAAGCATTTTATTCTCTCCCCCAGTCATGAAGCGCTGCTTGCCAATGTGTGCGGCGCTAACGTGCAGGCCATGGCGGATGAAGCCACAAAAATATTCTAAGCCGATAGGTATTAATATCCTTTACGGCGGTTAACTCTCCCATTATAATATATCCTCATTCTTTCAGTTGCCCTGCTTTTGGTATGACCTGAAAAACAGAGCCCTCTTTTGGGTAGCCGAGTTTTTGGTAATACGGGTCGACGTCGCTCATAACGTAGACGGGCTGGGCGGGAAAATTCCTGCATATCTGTTCCATAAGCAGTCTCCCCATTTGTCTGCCCCGATAAGCCTTTCTTACCAGTAAATCATACACATATACTCCAAAGCCGTCGTCTTCGCGACAGCGGACGTAGCCGCATATAACGTCATTCTCGTAAGCCACATAGGTGACGCCGAATTCCAGCGCTTTTGCGTATTGCGCGCGCTTAGTGTAATATTCGCTCCAGTCCTCCCCTTCTTCGATAAACATATCGAAAAGGGCAGCCTCGTCCGTTTTGTCGTATCGTTTTATTTTCATTTTGTTTTTCCCATAATCTTGCTAAATTTTAGCATGCTAATTCGCGTTAGTCAAGACAGGCAATTCTTTATAATTCTCTTTAAGAAGGACAAAATATAATATCAGGAGAATGTAAAATGAACGGAAATACCGAAATGTTGAACTTTATTTTTCAGAATGCGGAAATGGGCGTAAACACCATCAGGCAAATATTGGGCATGGTTGAGGATATGAATCTCAGAAAGCAGCTGGAATCTCAATATAACGAATACAATGAAATACTTTCCGCCGCAAAAAAGGCGCTCAACGAAAACGGGCAGGACGAAAAGGGTATCGGCAAGCTGGATAAAATCAAAACGTATCTTATGATTAATTTTCAGACGCTGACGGATAAATCGACATCGCATATAGCCGAAATGCTGTTAATCGGAAGCAATATGGGCATCATCAACGCTATAAAGAATCTTAAGAAATACGCCAACGCGGAGCCGGACATAATTGAGCTTATGAAAAGGCTATTAAAAACCGAAGAAAACAATGTGCAGCAGTTAAAACAGTTTCTTTAAGAAAAAAGTATCCTTTATAAAATTGTGACCGTAATAGAGCCTGTAAGTTCTGACCTGAACAGCTTTTTGTAATCTGGGGGAGTAAAAGGCGGCAAGCTAATCACGTAATTACTGCCTTGTGCGGGATAAAACCTTCCGCAAAAGATTCCCTCTTCCGGCTTGTGGTTATACCCGACAGGGTAAGCAATATCCGCGTTAAGGACAAAATTCGCCCACCTGAATTGCGCAAGCAACACCATCTGGCGGTAATTGTTAATGATAATGGGCTGCTCCGCCCTTCCGTTTGCGGGGGCGTAAGCGCTGATGCGGTAATTGTAGACGGTATCCGCAAGCGTTTGATTGCCTGCTGCAAGCGTGTCGTAATCGTCCCCCTCTTCGTCAACGCCGTTGCCCACGGCTTTTTGCGCTGATTCGTCATTGATAAGGATTACAGCGGACAAAAAAGTATTGCCGCTTTGCGTGGCAAATTCCTGCATAAACCCTATTACGCCGCCCGCGTAGCCCTCTTGCTGCGCGGTGACGTTAATCTCGGCAAAGCCCGCGCAATCGGCAATAATTCCCTGCGCTTGCGCCATCCCCGCGATGCCGCCCGCGTAAACGGATATGCCGCCGGCGCAAATTACAGCCACCGCCACGCAGTTTTCGATCAACCCTGCGGAAATCCCCGCGATGCCGCCCGCGACGGTATGCGCCGAAGTGGATACGCCGCCGTAAATCTCCCCTTCAAACACGCAATTTATTATGCTGCCTTCGTTATATGCTACAATGCCCGCCGTTACGGTATAGTCGTCGTAGTTGTTGAGCGAAGTGTTTACAAGTTTAAGATTGTTAATGCGTCCCTGCGGAGCAAGGGTGGAAAAAAGCGCAAGCTGCCTGTAATTGACGTCGGTGGCGTCATTGCTGACGTTGATAAATATCGCCCCCGAAATAACCTTCCCGTTGCCCTCAAAACTGCCGCTGTATTCTCCCGCTATCATATTAAAAGTTTTGTTGCCCAGGTCCAAATCGTTAATAAGGATGTAATCCAATTCCAGGTAATCGTTAAAGGTATCCTTGCTGTTGAGCATCGCAAGATCCGCGACAGTTTCTATTTTGAAAACAAAATCGCCGCCTTCGGCAAGATAAAAATATCTGAAGTAAAGCTCGGTATCGTTGGATGCGTCCACGTAATAGTTTGGGTTATCCGCGCTTGAGGTAAGCCCGGCGTATCTGGTGAAGCGGCTATGGGTAAGCGCTACGCGGCTCATATCCACTATAGCGTTTACGGTATCGCCCGCAATTACGTCCTCTTGTCTGACAAGAGCAATAATGTTCGAGCGGGGCGCGCGGTAACACTGGTGTATATTGTAATAGCTTACCCTGACCAGCTTGGGAGTAATGCTGCCATAATACGTTCCGTCTATGACATAATTTGGGGCGGCCGTACCCGTAAGGGTAAAGATTATCGGATAATCTTCCACAACGTCCACCCTGTTATCCGCGTAGTTAGCGTAAAGACCCAGATTTTCTCCGTCTATGTTTCGGGAATCCAAAACCGCCGTTCCGGGATGCTCAAATACTACAGCGGAGGTTTTATCGTATACCTTGGAAATTTCACCGTCAATGATTACCCCTACCGCTCTTTTAGTTATAGAGCCGTAATATTCCCCCGTTATGTTGTAGTTGGCGGCGGCGGAGCCTTGCAGGGTAAAGGTCACGGGCAAATAGACGCCCGCGTTAACCCGTCCGTCACTATAAACACCGGTAAAATACAGGTTTGCCCCATCCAGATTATAGCTTAGCGACAACGGGGAAGTGTTTACGGTGTCCGTTTTGTCGTATACCTTGGTAATATTGCCGTTTACGGTAATATTGAGCGGGGTTATATCGCCGTAATAATCTCCGATAAGCGTATAGTTTGGCGCGTCCGCCCCTGCCAGCGTAAATGCCACGGGATAACCGGAACACACAGTATATTGCCCGCCTGTGTATATCCCGCTGAAAAGCACGGTATCCCCTTGGCATATTTCGTAAAGGAATAAGGAGGAGGTGTTCACCGTACTGTTTTTGTTGTACGTTTTGGTTATCTCGCCTATCACGCTTATTTCCCTGGGCAGAATGTCGCCTGTATAATAGAGCTGTCCTTCTGTTGTCATAAGCTCATAGTTGATACTGTCCGCGCCGCCCAGCGTAAGGCTGATATACTTGCCCGTACCTGCGAATTTATCGCTGTAAATGCCGATGGCTGCCCTAAGGTCGTCCCCCTCTATCATCCCCGCGAATTGTATTTCCGCCAGTTGCTCCGCGCTCATATAAACGCTGCCGTCATACTCTTTATTAAGGTTTTCGTTTATTACGGTAATGCTCCGCTTATATATCTGGGTCAGGCAAGTCTCCTGAGTGGAGATAATTCTGTAGTTGCCGTGAATATCGTTTAACAGAATAAACCGCAGCACCTTATTGTCCCCCACAATGCGCGAAGGGGCGGCTGCCTCATAATCGTCAAAGTAATACCCTACCACGTCTATATCCGGGTCAAGATGTGTCAGCACATTGTTGAGCGTTACCTCTTTGGGGAAGAGGTAATTGCCGTCATACTCCTTGCTGCAATAGGCGTATGGCAATTCTCCCGCCTCAAATGGGATGTTTACGGTTACCGTTCTTGGCAAAATAGAGCCCCAAAACTGGGTTGTACCCAGTAAATTGTAATTGTTGGGGATTACGCTGTCCGGCTCGCCCACAAAAATCAAATCCGCGATAACAGCGGCGTTAAACACGGTATTTATATTGCCGGCAGAGAATGTAAACCTTATGCTTAATGGAGAAGTTTCCCCTTCGGAGATTACCTCGGTAAAGCCTTCCAGATAGAATTGGGCGGAAAACAGCATATAATCGGTGCCGTCGTATTCCTTTTCCAGATTAACGGGAAAGGGGGAGGGAATGTAAGCGTCCTTCTTTTCAATTACCACCTGAATGGCGTTGGACTGCTCATCCAGACTGCTTATATAAATAATGCTCCTTTTGTTTTCGTCAAACACAAAGCCCTCGCCCGCGGAGCCTGTGCCTGATACTATATTCACAAAAGTGACCACGTATGTGCCCGCGCCAAAGGAAACGTCGGCAACCTCCTGGGCGCCCAGCGGCTGGGCATAAATCCACCTTAACAGCAAGGTGTCCTCCAAATCCTCATTGTCTATGATGTATGGAATATAATCGGCGATAGTATAAATCATAGTTGAGTCTTTGCCTTTTACGTCCCATATTAAAGTCCGGAAATAAGCTATTATCTCGGTTAATAAGTCGCCCGGCTTATTGCCGTCGTTCAATTTTTCAAAATAGAAGTTGATATACCCGTTGCCCATGGGCACAGGGGGAGAAGCGGATGTATCCATACGCACCTCGGGAAGCCCCGTTGATTTAAGGTCGGCGGGGAAGCCGCCCCATTCCACCGGGTTTTTCTCGGTGCCTGAGAAAACGACAATATGGCGGTACTGGGTATCTCTGCCTATGGTTATGCTGCTGGGAACATTTTTTAAGCCCTGCAAATTGACGTGGGTATAACTATAGGTATTATATACATTGTAAATATTCGCCACAAAGCCGCCCACCATACCGATATTTTTGAAAGAGCTGCCTTTATAGCCCGTGGTGTCCGCCGTTATCTGGCCGTAATAGCTGTTGTTGGTGGACTCCGAAGTGCAGCCTACTCTCGCGTTTCCTTTGTTGCGTACCCGTATACTGTGCCTTGGTCACCTGCGCCGACAGATCCGTAAGGATCGCATATGCCGTTTCGCGCTTCAATTGCCGTATCCACACCGGCTGCTATATCCGCACTCTGTCGATGAACGAATACGAACACAGTAAACTTCC
>JBMNTS010000046.1:0-8513 GCA_050945855.1 Christensenellales bacterium
GTGTTTGGGGACTTGTCGGCAGACCTTTCCACTGCTTTGCCTGAAACCATTGATGTGAACGCAGTAAAATCCACAACCCTTGATGGTGCTAGTGGTGTAGGCGGCGGTGGCTTTGTGCTTCAGCTTTGCAAGAACAAGGCTGTGACGGTCCCGTTACTACGGCTATTACGCAGCTTGAAAACCACATAAATAAACAAGCACATAAATAAAAGGAGGATTGTGTTATGGAAAATTTAGCAACTATTTAGCAACTATTAGTGTACCTATTATCGTTTCGGTGGTATATGCACTCATTTCGGTGATTACCAAGGCGGTAAACAACAGCGAGAAGTTCAAGCGTTTTATTCCGCTTTTGGCATTGATTATCGGTGCCGTTCTCGGTGGTGTGCTTTATGCCTTTGAGCCGCAGCTCATTGGTGCAACGTCCGCTATTACTGCCATTCTGATTGGCGGTGCGAGTGGTCTTGCCGCAACTGGTACGGATCAGGTTGTAAAGCAGCTCACTAAACCCGATACAAACGATAAAAAGTAACAAACATTTGAGCCTACTTGGGATTTTTTCCTGGGTAGGCTCTTTTTTTATTTCAATAGCAATAGTTAGAGGTTGAAAAATTCATAAAAAAAATATGATATAATAAACTCACCGATAAATAAGAATTTGACAAAGGAGGGATAGAATTGAAAAGAACTATTCGTGATAATATTAACCCACCATACTCTTTACACGATATGAATGTAATTTCATTTGAGGTTACTGATAATGATATTGTTATGAGAACGCAATCGGGTATGGTTGAGACCACTACCCCTTACAGACAACTCGATGGATACATTGAGTTCCACAATGTTCAATGGGATTTTAGTTATGTGTATCTGCTTGGTGTTACAGGTAATATAGGCACATTCACAGGCGAAAAGTTGTCTTTGAAAGACTTCATTGAAAGATATAAACAGTTTGGTTTCTCCATTATGGACGAAACCTATGGCTACAACATGACAAAATACTGTGGTTATCTTTTGGCTAATCGACAGCATTGTGAATGTATTGTTGAGATATACCATGAGGGAGATATGGTATTTGTTACAGAGGATTAACCAATGGTATGCCGCCCAAAGGACGGCCTTTTTATTTTTGATTGTGCCTCGGAAAATACTGCAAATCCACTGCCTTAGCGGAATTTGTCGGATTTTTCCAAAAATGGGATTTATGAGAGAAGAAACTTGATTTTTTATACAAAAAGCCCATTGACATTTATTTTGTAAGGTATATAATTTGTATGTTATTAATTTTTTATCGGGATTTATCACTCTTATTTGCAGATTAACGGCTTTATTAAGCAAAATTAACTTTTTTGATTGATTGGAGGAAAAATATGACAAAAAAGACGGTGTTAATTATTGACAAGGACGAGAAACACGCGAAATGCGCTCATGATTTTTTCGCGGGATGTGAGGAATTCAGCGTAATCGGCATCGCTCAAAGGGGGGACGAAGGGCTGGATATGGCAAAAAAGCACCTCCCCGACATTGTGATAATGGGCTTGCTGTTGGACAACATAGACGGCCTTAATCTTATTGCCGAGCTGGCAAAACTTGTTTTTTCGCCCATAATTATCGTATGCAGCACCCTTGCCAACGAGGCCTTTATCAAGCAGGCTGTTTCTTCCGGAGCTTCGCACTATTTTGTAAAGCCCGTCACGCCCGAGGAAATACGGCAAAAAATCTGCGCAATCCTTGCGGGGGACGCGCCGCAGGAGTACAGGATAAGAAAATTTTCGGTTAAGGAAATTGAGGAAAAACTCAGCAACATTTTTATGACTGCGGGCATTCCCGTACACGTAAAGGGTTTTCGTTTCCTTAAAGAGGCGGTAAAACAATCTGTGGAGCAGCCCACAATGATTAACAACATCACCAAGGCGCTTTATCCCGCCATAGCCAAAAAATACGCAAGCACTCCGAGCAAGGTGGAACGCGCCATAAGGCACGCCATAGGGGTAGCGTGGTCAAAGGGCAAAATAGAAAACATCAATAAAATTTTCGGTGTTCAGCTTTACGGCAGAGAGGACAAGCCCACCAACGGAGAGCTTATCGCCCTTGTGGCGGACAAAATTATGATAGACTGCAGCTAGCCTATGCGCCCGCCTGTCATTCCGCGTAGCCTATCCCTATTTTGACAAAGAAGTCGCTTAACATCTCCACCACCGAAGGGATAGAAATTTTAACGTTGTTCAAAACAGCCATAATCAGCGCAAGCCCGAATATAAACAAGAAAGCGGTAACCCCTTTTTTTGAGCCTCTTTTAACGAGGGGCGCCAAGTCAAATAACGCAATAAGGGCGAACCCCACCAATACGAACAACATAATTACGCCTCCGCTCCCTGTTGCCGCGCCTTTTGCGGCATCTTTCGCATTTTGGCTACGATATAGATTACAAAGGGGATAATAATTTCAAACAACATCCATAAAAAGGGAGCGAATCTTCGGGCAAAGGCTATCTTTTCGATGGGAGCTTTGAAAAGTATGGGGATATATGTTATCACCAATACTCCGGTGATTAAGGCAAGGTATCTGTACGCCTTTGTCTTAAAAATATAGGCAAAGGTAACCGTACTCACATAACACAGCAGCGTTACTTTAAAAAACAGCAATACCATCAGCGCGAGAGCGAACAGTATTTCCATACGGCTGAAAGCCTCGCCCATGCTTATCAATCTTATTGTAATCAACCCGGGAAGTTTGAATAATTCCATGGTTTCGCCCAGTATGGCGATATCCCGCATAAGCACGCCCAGTACGGTAAACATGCCCATAGCCACACCCCCGAACCAATATTTTGTAATTTTTTTGCCGTCAAGTTTGAGGTTGGGAGTAAGCATAAGAAATACCACCAGTTCTCCGAAAGGAATGGTCGCGCTTACGTGCGTACCCTGAATATACTTAATTGGCTCCATGGCAAATATGGGCAAAAAGTTTTTCATCTCCAGCTGATTTATTACCAGCAGCAAAAAAGTGGCAGTTACAATAAATTCAAAAATCACAAAAGCGGCACTGAAGCGGGTTACTACGTTAATTCCGTATTTGATAGCCCACGCGGAAACGATGATGCATATTATCATCAGCACTACAGCCGGCGTATCGTTCATTATTGACAGATTGGTAAAATGGCTTAAATCGCTAAGGTTAAGCGCGGCCAGCGTCAAAAAAAACCACGCGTATCCTATGCCTATTATTTTCCCAAGGATTTTCCCGAATACCTGCTCCAACACCTGAAGCAGATTTTTATCGGGGAATTCCAGCATAAGAGTGCGATATAGCCATATTACGGGCAAAGTCAATACTATGCCGAACATCACTCCCAACCAGGAATCCTGGCGCAATATACTGTTGAGAAAAGATGTCAGAAGCACGGAAGACTGCAGAAAAAACGCAACCGTAAACATAAATCTGACTCCTTTAATTTCTGTTTTATCAACTACCACTATCGCTACCCCCTATTTCTACAGGCTGTATTATCAGACCTGCGCTTTCCAGCATAACCGTTGTCTTAACCGTCAGATCTATCTCTTTAAACACCTGCTCCCAGTTTTTTTCCATTGTTTTGAATTTCCTTGGCTCGCTTTGCTCCAGCGCGGTTCCGAATCCGAAAAAATCCGCGCCCAGTTCTTTCGCTTTAAGGTAGGCGGTGTCTATCTGAGTGCCTATTTGTTTCTGCGCAATCCTGATAAGGTGCTCTACCAGTTTATCCGGCTTTATGCCCACATATCCCTTTAATTCTCTTATCGATAATTGGGCTTGCAAATCAAGGGTTACGCTGACTTTACCTTCGGGTGTCACTTTGATTTTTTGTTTTGTCTTTAATTGATTTATCTGGAAAACGGCGACGTCTTCCCCCTCAATGACGTTAAGGCTATCCTTTTTTACGTCCCCCATAGCCCATACATAGCCTTCGGTCAGCGGAATATCCAGCGCGTCTATCATTTTTTCATCTTTGAATACCGCCATGCCGGTCAGTTCGACTTCCTGCTTGCCCTTTTCTCCTTTAACCTTTACCATAGGGATAAGCGGCTGTCTGGTTTTGCTGGTAAAGCAGTGTATGGTGTCGATTAGGCGTTCTCTTACTTTTGGACTTATCTTGAACAAGGTCTCAAACATCCCTTTCATATAAATGCCGGAATTGGCTTCCTGCGCCAGCTCCGCGCTTATTAATTCCTCCGCTTTTCCGTCTACCACTACAACCGGCGTTTCAAGACGGGTTTGCAGATTGCGGACAAACATATCCAAATGCACCGCGATGCCGTGCTCGGCCAATTCCTTGCCTATTGCCAGCACCTGAATGTGATGCAGGGTAAGCTGGCGTTCGCTGTTTCGGTTTATCTCCACAATCGCTTCATGAACGGTATTATTGGTGTTTTTTATCAGAATTACTTCGGGCTCTTTGGACTCTCCTTTACCGCCGCCCCCCGAGCCTTTGCTTTTGATATCAATAATCTGGATGATTATATCCAGCTTATCTCCCTGCTCGCTTAAATCTAAACCTATCCCGGTAACCAGAAAAATCTGATTAAGTTCTACGGAATCCCAGCAGCCGCAAAAAAGCAGCAGCAAAAGCGGCAGCATGAGGAGCGCTGTCAGCCTTATGAGGTGCTTATTCTTCTTCATCTTGCGCCTCATCTTCTACATGCGGACGGATAGGGGGTACGAAGAATTTGCTTCTGGTCATATCCCGCTCCGCTATATCCTTGGGCCTGCGCAACGATGCCCACAGGGGGGCGCGGATTACGGAATCCTGCATACCCGTGGCGCGCGCGAAATAATCAAGGAAGGGCACGCCGAAGGACTCCAGAGTAGCAAGGTGAATGAGCATGCCCAAAAAGCCCATGGCTATACCGTAAAAGCCCAGTGTCGCGCCAAATATCATCATTAAAATCTGCAACATGGAAATCGCGTCGTTTTGATTGGGCACGATAAAACTGGCAACGGCGGTGACCGCCACCACGATTACCACGGGCGCGCCCACAATCCCCGCGGATACGGCTGCTTCCCCCATTATCAGCGCGCCCACTATGCTTATTGTCTGACCCACCGCTCTGGGCAGCCTTATTCCCGCTTCCCGTATTATCTCAAAAGCGAATACCATAATCAGCGCTTCCAGAAAAACGGGAAAAGGCGTGCCTTCCCTTGCCACCGCAACGCTGATCAATAAGGTTGTGGGCAACAGCTCCTGATGAAAAGAGGTAAGCGCTATATAAGAGGCAGGGGCAAAGATAGTAAGGAAAAAAGCGATATAACGCACTATTCTAATAAAACTGGCGTAGAGGGGGCGGAAGTAATAATCCTCCGTCGATTGAAAGCTCTCGATAAACAGCATGGGGACGGTAAGCACAAAAGGCGTGCCGTCCACGAGAATAGCCACTCTCCCTTCCAGTACGCGGCCTGCCGCGACGTCGGGTTTTTCCGTATAACCCACGGTGGAGAAAGGGGAAAAGGGAGCGTCCTCAATGTACTCCTCTATATACCCCGTTTCCAGCACCGACTCGATATCCAGCCTTTTTATCCTTCCTTTTACTCTTTCCACCACCTTGGGGTTGGCGACCCCTTCAAGATATACGATGCATATCTCGGTGCACGTCTTTCTGCCCACCGTCATCTGCTCCACTCTTAACTGACCGTTTCTTATCTTGCGCCTTATCAAAACGGTATTTGTTCTGATGTTTTCGGTAAAGCCTTCCCTGGGTCCGCGCACCACCGTTTCGGACTGCGGCTCCGTAACGGCGCGCTTGTCCCAGCCCTTGGAACTGATAATAAGCCCCACTTCGCACCCGTCCAGCAGCAGCACGGTATCCCCCGAAAGACATCCCGAAGTAAGCTCTGCCATCGAGAATACCTCTTTGATGTCGGCAACGCAGATTACTTCCTGCTTAAGCGCCTCCAGCAATTCCTGCCCTTTGAGCAGCCTGACAGCCTCCGACTGGTTTTCCACAAGCGGCCGCAGAATAGCTTGCGCGACTATCAGGTTGTCCACCATGCCGTCAAAGTACATCAGCGCGCCTTCCCTGCCTTCCTCTCCGCCTAAACGGAAGGTATGCACCCTGATATCGTTGCTGTTGCTGAGCAAGGTCTTGACATTATCCAGATTTTCCTTAAGCTTGTCGCTGATTTTTAATGATTCTACCTTTTCTTCCGCCAAACCCTTAAACTCGTCCGGATGGGGCGGACGCCTGTGATTGTACAGGTAACGCAATTTTCGGGTTATATAATTAAAAATCAAAGCACTTACTCCTTTTTTTTTAGTATGTAAGGCGGAGGAAAAATTATGCTTTTATGATGTATGGCAAACTATTATATTGTGTTGCGCCCGGGGCGACGGCGCAAAAAAAGGGCGGCAAAGCGCCGCCTGAAAGAATCAGAAAAAAAGTGAATAAATAACAAAAAAAGAAAAAACTATTGAAAGATAACTATAAGCAACATTTTAAATTGTTCAACAGCGTATACCGCGTGCGGTATCTTGGCGGGCATAACTATGCAGTCCCCCGCGTTTAAAATATGCTCTTTGCCGTCAATGGTTATTTTCCCTTTGCCGTCCAGCGCGTATACCATAGCGTCGCCCGAGGAATCATGGGAGCTTATCTCCTCGTCCTTGTCAAACGCGAAAAGCGTAAGACTGTGAAAAGGATTCTGAGACAGGGTTTTGCTCACAATCTGACCGGGCAGGTAGCTTACCTCGTCCTTTAAGGATATCGTCTGCGCATGGACTATGTTTTTAATGAATTTCATAATTAATCCTCTAACGAAATGACTTCTACGGGGCAGGAATCCCTTGCCTCCTCCGCCTTTGCCGCCACATCGGGTGTAACTTCGGCGTATGCCTCCGCGTACCCGTCATCCCCCATGCGAAATACCTCGGGGCAAAGCTCCGTGCACAATTCGCAGCTGATGCAACCGGTTTTATCCACATTCGCTTTCATACTTTTACTCTCCTTTTATTTTATTCTAAAATCTCGCCGTTTACCGAGATTGTTATTACCTGCCAGGGTATAAACTTGCCGCTTGCGCGGAGCGCGTCCATCACCGCCCTTTCCAGCCCGCCGCAGCAAGGCACTTCCATGCGCGCGACCTTTACGCTTTTGATATTATTATTCTTGATGATATCCGTCAGCTTATGCGTATAGTCCGTCATATCCAGCTTGGGGCAGCCTATAAGCGTAATATGGTTTTTGATAAAATCATTATGAAAATTGCCGTACGCAAAGGCGGTGCAGTCCGCGGCTATCAGCAGATTGGCGCCGTTGAAATAGGGGGCGTTGACAGGCGCCAACTTAATCTGTATAGGCCACTGGCACAAACGGCTGACAGGCTTGCAGGCAGTCTCCCCTTTTTCCTGCTCCGCATGCTCTATGCGTCTGTTCGCAATACCCGGACAAGCGCAGGGCGCGGCGTTTTTGGCTTTGGCGGCGGCTACCGCGTCGGCGTCAAAGGGAGCGGCTTCCCTCTCCTCAAAGCTTATTGCGCCGGTAGGACATACGGGCAGGCAATCGCCCAGTCCGTCGCAGTAGTCCTCGCGGGCTAGCTTTGCCTTGCCGTCTTCCATAACTATCGCGCCTTCGTGGCACGCCTGGGCGCAAAGGCCGCAGCCGTTGCATTTTTCCCTGTCTATCTTAATAATTCTTCTCTTCATTTGCTCCGCCGTGTTTTTTGCTTTTTATCTTTATACCAATATACTATATTTCAGCGGATAAATCAATTACTTTGTTTTAATGCTTTTTGACCGATTAGCCTTAAAGCAGCTTAATGCCGATTATCTTGACCCAAAGCATTGACATAACGCTGGTCACCATCTATTATAAACGGATACCATCAGGACAGGAGATTGCCAAAAACCCGCAAATAGGCTGACGCCTTACGTCCCGCCGGTTTTTCCTTTCGTCTATCCCGAATGTAGCCTTATTTGCCAATTATTTTGTCCCAAAATCATTGACAAACCAAACAAGCCAAAATATAATTAAGGATAGCGGAGGCATAGCTCAGCTGGTAGAGCGCTTGCTTCACATGCAAGAAGTCGCAGGTTCGAGTCCTGCTGTCTCCACCAAGTAAAAAGCCCCGAGCGCGGGGCTTTTTACCTGGTGGAAATGAAATATACCGTGCCGGTATAATAAATATCGCTTCGCGATATGCAATAGCTTGCGCTATGCAATATGCCCTTGCGGGCATATTAAGGGTACTTGACATCGAAAACCGCGCATTATACGCGGTCTTTTTTGTCTTAAAATAATACGCCTTATGGAGAAATGCTTAGCGGGCGGCGAATTTGGTTAGGGGTTTTATTATGGCAAGGTTGGGTTGATTGATGATAAGTTGTTTGTCTTGCGCATATACCGCCAGTGCTTTGGAAAGCAGCGCGCCTGCTTCATTTTCCTGCAGCGTTATCAGCGTGGGCAAGGATACTTTGGCGCGCGTCAGCTTTTCAAAGGTATATTTGACTGCCGACGCCGCGGTGAACGCCATTACCTTCTTTT
>JBMNTS010000047.1:0-8497 GCA_050945855.1 Christensenellales bacterium
CCTTTGGCTACTTTTCTGCCCGATAAGATTTCCGCGGCCTGCCTGAGGTCGGTGATGCGCCCGTTGGTACAGCTGCCTATAACCACCTGGTCTATTTTAATCTCGCCCGCTTCGTCTATGGTATGGGTGTTTTCCGGCAAATGCGGGAAGGATACGGTAGGGCGCAATGCGGATAAGTCTATGGTGTACACCTCGTCGTATTCCGCGTCCTCGTCCGCAGTAAAGATTTCCGCTTCCCCCTTGTATCTGCCATTGAGGTAATCAAGGGTGACCTCGTCAACGGGGAAGATACCGTTTTTCGCGCCCGCCTCGATAGCCATATTGGCTATGGTGAGTCTGTCGTCTATGGAAAGATATTTAATAGCGTCGCCGCCAAACTCCATGGACTTGTACAGCGCGCCGTCCACTCCTATCAAGCCGATAATATGCAAGATGATATCTTTGCCGCCCACGTACTTGCCGGGCTTGCCTGTAAGCTCAAACTTAATGGCGGAAGGCACCTTGAACCAGCATTTGCCGGTAGCCATAGCCGCCGCCATATCCGTACTGCCCACCCCTGTGGAAAAGGCGCCCAGCGCGCCGTAGGTGCAGGTATGACTGTCCGCGCCTATTACCAGATCGCCCGCGCCAACCAGCCCCTGCTCGGGCAGCAAGGCGTGCTCTATGCCCATTTCGCCCACGTCGAAGAAATTGGTTATCCCCTTGCCGCACGCGAATTCCCGCACGTATTTGCATTGTTCCGCCGCTTTTATATCCTTATTCGGCGTAAAATGGTCCATAACCAGAGCCACTTTGTTTTTATCAAAAATCTTGCCCAGTCCCGCCTTGGTATACTCCTTGATTGCGACGGGAGCGGTAATATCGTTGGCCAGAACCATATCCAGCTTGGCTTCCACCAGCTGACCTGCTTGAACATGCGTCAGTCCCGCTTTTTTCGCAAGGATTTTTTGCGACATAGTCATACCCATAACGTACTCTCCTTATTTTTATTTTTTGACTTTTAACTTGTATTCGATACTGTCCACCAATGCCTTCCAGCTGGCTTCGATAATATCCACGGAAACGCCCACGGTAGACCACATACTTTCGCCGTCCGTACTGGTAATCAAAACCCTTACCGCGCTTGCCGTGGCGTCATGCGGATTTTTATATATCACCCTGACCTTGTAATCCACCAGAGATACGTTGTCGATTGCCGGATAAAAATGCGCGAGCGCAAGCCTCAGGGCTTTATCCAGCGCGTTTACGGGGCCGTCTCCCTCCGAGGTGCAAAGCCGGGTCTCATCGCCCACCCTTACTTTAACGACCGCGGTCGCGAAAATCCCCTCAATGTGCGGCTGCTCATTGATGACCTTAAAGCTTATCAGCTCAAAACTGGGCTTGAATTTGCCCAGGATATTCATTATCTCTATGATAAAGCTGGCTTCCGCGCTTTCAAAGCTGTAACCCGCAAGCTCCAGTTCTTTCAGTCTTGCTGCAATCTTTTCCACCTCCGGGCTTTGCTTTTCCAGTTCGGGGAAATACTTGTTTATCTTCTTTATGATAGCCGCCTTGCCCGCCACTTCGCTTAAAAGGAATCTTCTGTTGTTCCCCACGCTTTCGGGGGAGATGTGTTCAAAGGACTCCGAACTTTTAAGCACGCCGTCGGCGTGCATGCCCGCCTTGTGCGCAAAAGCGCTGGCGCCCACGTAAGGCATAGTGTTGGGGATAGTGATATTGGCGATATCCGCGACGGTAAACGCGGTATTGGTAAGCTCTCCCATATTGCCTTCGGGCAGGCACGCATATCCCAGTTTTAACTGAAGATTGGGTATAATTGTGGACAGATTGGCATTGCCGCACCGCTCCCCGAAACCCACCAAGGTGCCCTGCACCTGACGCGCGCCCTTTTGTACGGCGATAATGGAGTTGGCGACGCCCAGCCCGTTGTCATTATGCGCGTGAATGCCTATTTTAACATCAGGAAAAGCGGCGGCGACCTTGCTTGTTATTTCCGCCACCTCGTGGGGGAAAGAGCCGCCGTTGGTGTCGCACAGGCACAGCGTTTCCGCTCCCGCCTTTACCGCGCTTTCAAGCGCGCGCATGGAATAGCGCTCGTTGTGCTTATAGCCGTCAAAAAAATGTTCGGCATCAAAAACCACCTTTTTACCTTTGCTTACCAAATAAGAGATGGTATCAAAAATCATTGCCAAATTTTCTTCCAGGGTGACGTTTAATATTTTAATGGCGTGCATATCCCAGCTTTTGCCGAATATCGCTACGTATTCGGTGTCCGCATCCAGCAGGCTTAATACGTTTTTATCCTCGGATGCGGAGGTGCTTTTGCGGCGGGTGCTGCCGAAAGCGATAAGTTTGGAATGGTTAAGCCGATACTCCTTTATTTTATGGAAAAACGCCAGATCCTTGGGATTGGAGCCGGGATTGCCCGCCTCTATAAAATCCACGCCCAGCTTATCCAGCGCAAGGGTGATATTGATTTTATCCTCCACGGAAAAAGAAATATTTTCGCCCTGTGCGCCGTCCCGCAAGGTAGAATCATAAATTTCTATTTTTTTATTCATCACTCTCCACCGCCAATTTATTTACCGCGTTGATATAGGCAAGCAAGCTGGATTCGATAATGTCCGTGGAAATGCCTCTGCCCGTGGCGTTTTCTTTGCCGTACGCGATTTTTACGATAGCCTCGCCCAAAGCGTCCTTGCCTTCGGTTACGCTGGTGACGCTGAAATCGGTAAGGCTGATATCTTTGCCCACAATCTTATTAATAGCTCTGAAGGAAGCATCCACAGGTCCGTCCCCTTCCTCGGTCGCGAATTGCACCAGCTTGTTGCGCGCCAATTCCACAGTCGCCGCGGAACGCCCCGTAGTGGTGCGGCTTACTCCGAAATTGGTAAGCGAATATTCGCTTTCGCTTACCGTCCGCTCCTTATGTATAAGCAATGCCTCTATGTCCTTGCGGGAAACGTATTTCTTCTTATCACATAATACCTTAAATTTATCAAACATATCAAGTAATTCTTCTTCATTAAGCTCATATCCCATCTCTTTTAAGTGCTCATTGAAGGCGTGCTTGCCCGAATGCTTGCCCAAAACGATTTTATTTTCGGGCACTCCCACTTCCTCCGGGCTTAAAATTTCGTAAGTGGTCTTTTCCGCCAATACCCCGTGCTGATGTATGCCGCTCTCATGCGCAAAGGCGTTAGCCCCCACTATGGGCTTGGTGGGCGGAATCTGCACGCCGATAATATTGGACAGCATTCTGCTGGAGCGGTATATCTGCTTGGTATTGATATCGGTATAGGCATTGTAAAAGTCTCCGCGGGTCTTAATCGCCATTACTATCTCTTCCATGGAAGCGTTGCCCGCACGTTCTCCGATGCCGTTTATTGTGCATTCCACCTGTGAGGCACCCGCCAGCACGCAGGCAAGAGAATTGGCTACGCCGCAACCCAAATCATTGTGATTATGGCAGGAAATATCCACGTGTTCTATGCCGTGAAGATTGTTCTTCAAATAGCTTATAATCTCAAACATTTCTTGCGGGGTGCTGTATCCCACGGTGTCCGGAATATTTACGCAAGTCGCGCCGTTATCCACTGCGGTTTGGATAGCCTTTAACAGATAAGGCAAAGGCGTGCGGGAGGCGTCCTCCGCGCTGAATTCTATGTTTGACAGCAGTTTTTTTGCGTATTTTACCATCGCGGCAATGCGCTCAAGCACCATATCCTCGCTCATTTTCAGTTTATATTTGAGATGAATGGGGCTGGTTGCCAAGAACAAATGCAGCCTGGGAAATGCCGCGCCCCGGAGAGCCTCGTAGCTTGCGTCGATATCCTGAGGCAATGAGCGGGAAAGGCTGGCCACTTCGCAATTTTTTATGGTTTCCGCGACAGCCTTTACGCTTTTGAAGTCGCCCGGACTTGCAATCGCAAAGCCTGCCTCGATAACGTCCACGTTAAGCTTTTCCAGCTGCAGGGCAAGTTCCAGCTTCTCATTGAGATGCATGCTGCAGCCCGGCGATTGTTCGCCGTCTCTTAAGGTTGTATCAAAGATTTTAATTTTCCTTGCCATAATTGTATTCTCCTTTTATTATTTAAAAGCCCAACCGTTCGGTTGGGCTTTATATTTTAGGTTGTTTCCGTTTATTTGAAATTTCCTTTCAATACGCCGCCCATCCCGGCATCGGTTACTAAACTGGCATAACGTGCTAGGTATCCTATTAGGTTATCCTTTAGCGCTAGCTTGACCGATAGCTTTCTGGTTTCAATTGTCTCCTTGCTCACCGCAAGGTTAATAATGTTTTCAGGTATGTTGATATTGATTATATCCCCTTCTTCCACCAGACCGATAAGTCCGCCTGCCGCCGCTTCGGGGCAGATATGACCTATAGCCGCTCCTCTGGTAGCGCCCGAAAAACGTCCGTCCGTAATAAGGGCAACGTCTTTATCCAGTCCCATGCCCGCAAGAGTGGAAGTGGGCATAAGCATTTCCCTCATGCCCGGACCGCCTTTGGGCCCTTCGTATCTGATAACGATAACGTCGCCTTTATTGATTTTCCCCGAAAGAATTGCCGCCACGGCGTCCTCTTCGCAGTCAAACACTCTGGCGGGACCCGAATGCTTAAGCATTTCGGGGGCCACCGCGCTTTGTTTTACCACGCACCCCTCGGGAGCGAGATTGCCTTTGAGCACGGCGATTCCGCCGTAAGCGGAATAGGGCTTGTCAAGCGGTCTGATAAGATTGTTATCGGTGACCTTCGCGCCGCCCACTTTTTCCGCCAAAGTTATGCCGAACACGGTATTTACCTCGCCGTTTACAAAGCCGCCCTCTATCAATCTGTTAAGCACGGCGGCAACGCCGCCCGCAAAATGCAAATCTTCTATAAAATCGGTGCCCGCAGGGTTAAGCTTGGTAAGGTTGGGGGTCTTTTTGCTTATTCTGTCAAAGGTGTCAATATTGAAATCACCGCGGGATACGCCCGCCTCATTGGCGATAGCCAGCAGATGAAGCACGCTGTTGGTGGAGCAACCCAACGCCATATCCAGCGCCACCGCGTTTTCCAGCGATTGCTTATTGATAATCTGGCGTAAAGTAATGCCCTCATTATAAATATCCATTATCGCTTCGCCCGTACGGTACGCAAGCGCAAGCCTTTCACCGTATACAGCGGGAACGGTGCCGTTGCCGCATATCGCTATGCCTAACCCTTCGGTCAGGCAGTTAAGGCTGTTTGCGGTATACATTCCCGAGCAGGAGCCGCAGGTAGGGCACGCTCTGTTTTCCAGTTCGTCCAGTTCGTCTTTGCCGATTGCGCCGAGTGAGCAGGCACCCACCGCCTCAAACATATTGGAAAGGCTGGTTCTGCCCCCTTTGTGTCTGCCCGAGAGCATAGGCCCGCCGCTGACCACCACCGTGGGCAAATCGACTCTCAACGCGCCCATAATCATACCGGGCACAATCTTATCACAGTTAGGCACCAGCACAACGGCGTCGCAGTTATGCCCTGCCACCATAGCCTCCACGCTGTCCGCGATAAGTTCGCGGCTGGGCAGAGAATAGCGCATTCCGGCATGCCCCATGGCTATACCGTCGCAAATGCCGATGGAGGGCATAATAACGGGGAAACCGCCCGCGGCAAGCACCCCTTCCTTTACCCTTTGGGCAACCTTATCCAGATGGATATGTCCGGGCACGATTTCGCTGTACGCGCTGATAATGGCTACCAGCGGTTTGTTTATATTCGCGTCCGTATAGCCCATTGCCTTATACAGCGACCTGTGCGGCGCCCTTTCTGTTGAATGCGTTAGTTTTTCCGACATAATAACCTCTATTGGTTTTTCTTGAGGAATATCATTTTCTCCCTTAATGATTTTCCTATGGACTCAATAAGTCCTTCCGCTTCCTTTTTGCGCATATCAAGGAAAGCTTTTCTTCCCCCTTCCTTGTTTTCCGCAAGCCATCTCTTGGCAAAGCTGCCGTCCTGTATTTCTCCTAAGACCTTTTTCATTTCCGCCCGCGTCTCGTCGTTGATTATGCGTTTCCCTACCGTATAATCGCCGTATTCCGCGGTGTCGCTTATGGAGTAACGCATATACGAAAGACCGCCCTGCCAGATAAGGTCTACGATAAGTTTCATTTCGTGCAGACATTCAAAATACGCTATCTCAGGCTGATAACCCGCTTCCACCAGCGTATAGAATCCGGATTTGATAAGCTCGGTAACGCCGCCGCAAAGCACGCATTGCTCCCCGAAAAGGTCTGTTTGCGTTTCTTCCTTAAAGGAGGTTTCCAGCACGCCCGCTCTGGCGCCTCCGATGCCCGCCGCGTAAGCCAAAGCCAGCGCGCGCGCGTTGCCCGTGGCGTCCTTTTGCACCGCTATCAGGCAGGGCACGCCTTTGCCTTCCCGGAACTGGCTGCGTACGGTATGGCCGGGGCCTTTGGGAGCTATCATGGTCACATCCACGCCCTCGGGAGGAACAATCAGGTTGTAAGTGATGGCAAACCCGTGCGCGAACATAAGCATATTGCCTTTTTTAAGTCCGGGCTCAATACTCTTTTTGTACAAGTCGGCCTGAATATGGTCGGGAGTAAGAATCATAATAATATCGGCCGCTTCCGCCGCTTTTGAAGTTTCATACACTTCCAGACCCGCCTCTTTTGCTTTTGCCCAGGACGCGCTGTCCTCTTTCAGACCCACGCAAACGTCCGCGCCGCTGTCCTTCAGATTGAGCGCGTGCGCGTGCCCCTGAGAGCCGTACCCGATAATAGCTATCTTTTTGCCCTTAAGCAAATCTATATTGCAATCGCTTTGATAATAAATTGTTGCCATTTTATAAACCTCCGATTTATTCCGTTACTTATTCGATGTTGTTTATTTCTTTAATCGTTCTGTCTCCGCGCATCAGGGCGCTTATACCGCTGCGCGCAAGCTCAATTATATTGTAAGAGCGCAAAACCAATAAAAACCCGTCAATTTTACTCGGCATGCCCGTAAGCTCCAATATCAGAGAGTTAGGCGAAAGGTCTATTACGGACGCCTCGTAAATACTTGCTATTTCCAGAAGTTCGCGGCGCTTGGAAGGCTTAACCGCGATTTTAACCATTATCAGCTCTCTGAAAACGGATTCGCTTTCGGATAAGTGCGTCACCTTTTTTACGTCGTGCGTTTTAGCCAGTTGTTTTAGTATCTGCTCCAGTATATATTCGTCGCCGCTGATTACTATGGTCATGCGGCTGTATTTCTCGTCCTCGGTCTCGCATACCGTTACGCTCTGGATATTAAAGCCTCGGCGGCTGAACATGCCGGAAATCCTGGTGAGTACGCCGGGCTGATTATTTACTAATACGCTGATGATATATCTTTGGTTCATAGCCTGACCTCCTTAATTAAGGTTGGGATTGGTAATAATGTCGTCCACGGTTTTGCCCGCCGGTATCATGGGCAGCACAAATTCGTCCGTGTCTATTACGCAATCTACTATAACCGGCGTGTCCTGCCGCAACGCCTCTTTTATTATCGCGGGCGCGTCCGCGTTTTTTTCTATGCGGTACCCTTTGGCTCCGAACGCCTCCGCAAGCTTTACAAAGTCCGTCCTTTGCTCCACATTAGTCTGGGAATAACGCTTGCTAAAGAACAGCGTCTGCCATTGGCGTACCATACCTAAGGCGCGGTTGTTCATAACAAAAATCACAACGGGCAGATTGTATTTGCAGGCGGTTGCGACCTCGCTCATATTCATATGGAAGGAGCCGTCGCCGGTGATGAGTACGGTTTTTCTGCCCGTGCCGATTGCGGCGCCGTTGGCAGCTCCCAGTCCGTATCCCATAGTGCCCAGTCCGCAACTGGAAATAAAAGTGCGGGGATAGCTGAACTTAAAGTATTGCCCCGTCCACATCTGATGCTGTCCCACGTCGGTGGCGACAATCTGATTTTTGGGAGTGTATTTCCTGATAAGCTCGATTATATACCTAGGATTGGGGTCATGCTTTGAAGGCGCGACGCAGGTCTTTGCCGCCCTTTCGTTTATTTCATTAAGCCAGTCGGAATTGTCTTTTTTGTCAATAAGCGGAAGCAACCGCTTTAATGCGACCTTTGCGTCCGCCACCAGAGAGACGTCCACTCTGACGTTTTTATTGATTTCCGCCCTGTCAATATCAATGTGGGCGACCTTAATGTTTTGCGCGAACTTTTTCCTGTCGCCCGCCACTCTGTCGCTGAAACGCGCGCCTATTGCAATAAGGCTGTCGCAGGTTTTAAGCGCAAGCGCGCTTCTGATGTCGCCGTGCATACCTATGGTACCCACGAATTGCTTATTGTCTGCGGGAATGCTGCCAAGTCCCATGAGCGAGCAGGTAACAGGGCTGTTAAGCTTTTGCATAAGCTCAAGCAATTCCTTGCTTGCGTTCGCGGCAATAATGCCGCCCCCGAAATAAATCAAAGGACGCTTGACGCCGTTGATAAATTCCGCCATTTTCGCAAGCGCGTCCGCGGAAGGCT
>JBMNTS010000048.1:0-8370 GCA_050945855.1 Christensenellales bacterium
AAGTCCTCCAGCACTTTTTTAAGATAGGCGGTGTCATACTCTTTGTATTTGACCGCTTTCGCAAATTCTCTTCTCCTCTTGTACTCCCACCTTTTGGCGATAACGGTAAAGACCGCCACCAGAAAGGCCATCACAATGATTTTTCTTACGGTAAGCTTAAGCTCTCCTTGTTTGTCCGTGATTTTTGCCATTATGGTCTCCTTATGTATAAATAGAATTTAGCACAAAAACGCGGTTTCGTCAATACGCCCCAGGTGTATAAAACGCAAAAACCCGCTGTTATGGCGGGCTTTGAGGCGTAATCGTGATTTATACGGGGTGAGCAATAATTGCCTCGCATGGAATTTTCTCCGCAAATATATTCTTTGAGTTTTTTATCTGCAATTAAACAAAATAAAAATTATGAATAGTTCAACGGCAAAAAGGTTTATTGCGGTTTGCGTATGCTTTGCGGTTTTTGCGGGAGTATGGGGGACTTCTCCTTATGCGGCGGGGGCGGAAGGCGAAGTCAGGCTTCCGGTAATAATGTACCATAAAATACTCAGCCGAAAGGAAAGCGGCTCCGCCTTGCTTGCAGAACAATTGGAGCAGGACCTGGCAGCGTTAAAAAGGGCGGGGTATACCTGTGTGTTTCCCTCCCAAGTGATAGCCTATGTAAAGGGAGATGGGGAGTTGCCCGAAAAACCTGTCATGCTTACCTTTGACGACGGTTATTACTCCACTGCCTGTTACGCGCTGACCCTCCTTCAAAAGTATGATATGAAAGGCGTTGTAAACATTATCGGAGCGTTTACGGAGTTTTCCACCACTTCAAAAGACCACTCCAATCCCTATTATTCGCACCTGACCTGGGAGCAGATTAAAGAGCTTGCGGACAGCGGATACTTTGAGATAGGCAATCATACCTACAATATGCACCATTACAAGCCCCGTTTCGGAATAATGCCCAAAGAGGGGGAAGGGGAGCGCGCGTATAAACAAAACTTGAAAAGCGATATAGCCCGTTTGCAAAAGCTGCTGGGTGAAAAATGCGGAGTGAACCCAAGCATTTTTGCCTATCCCTTTGGAGAATACTCGGACTGCGCCAAACAGGTGTTGCTGGAAATGGGTTTTGAAATGCTGTTTACCTGCAACGAAGGCGTATGCGTGATTGCCAAAGGCGATGAAAAATGCCTGCATTATGTAAAGAGATTCAACCGCAAAGCCTCCTACTCTTCGGACTATTTAATCAGTCTTATCGAGGGGGCTTAAACTCCTTTTTGAAACCTGTTTGCCAGCATTTGCTCTTTTTCGGTTTGCAACCGCGCGACTCTTTCCTTGTTTAAGGGATAGAACAAGAATAAGGTTACTGCCATCAGCCCGAAAATCAAAGCGGGGATAAGGGTGGCAAGGTCGTACATTTTCTTTAAGTTCTCCAAGGATTGCACCGCGCCCTTTTCGTATTTGTAATTCATAAGCAGCAGCGCGCCGTTGACCGCTATAGCCGCCAGCATCTGCCCTACTTTGCGGAAAAACATAAAGAACGCGTACGCCGTACCTTCTTCCTTTACGCCGTTTTTAACCCCTATGTAATCGATTGAGTCCGTCGCCAGCGCCCAGACCTGCAAGGCGATAAAGCCCTGTCCCACGCCCACGAATAAGTTGAGAGCAAGATATAACCACCACGCTCCCGGCATAAGGCCTCTGCAAAAATACATCAGCAGGCAACTTACCGATGAGAGCGCGATTCCCGCGGCGCACAACTCCTTTTTGCCGAACATGCGCACAAGCTTGGGGGTAAAAGGCATCAGCATAATCATAGGCGCGTACAGACACGCCATTGCCACCATATTCATCCAGCCTTTGCCAAAGTAGTCCGCAAAAAGGTAGAGATTAAAACTCTGAGTAAACATTTGCGCCGCAAGCAGCAGCATGGAAGCTATACACATAGCCAAAAAGGCGCGGTTGGTCATAAAGGCTTTGAGCAGGTTGGAAAAGTCGCCTTTTTCCTTTTTCTCTTTTGCAACAGGCAGCACCCTTTCCTTATTCAAATAAAAGGAACAGATGCACCCTATCAGCATCATTACGGAAAAAACGATTACGCCGATAATTACCGGTCTGTACGCCATATCCTGAATTACCAGTCCGTTTTCGCCTATTACCTTATTGCCGTCCGCGCCCACTCTGTCTATATAGCAAAAAGAAGCAAGCAGAAGTATGGGCAAATTGCCCAAGCCCGCGCCCGCCGAACGGAAAACGGAGAGTTTATTGCGTTCGCCCTCCTCCGAAGTAACAACGGAAGCCAGGGAGCCGTAAGGTATCTGAAGCATGGTATACGCCATACCCCAAAAGACATAGGTGACGGTGGCGTAAATAAAGGTGGGGATATGGTCGGGCGCAGACGCCAGCCCCGGCCATTTGACAAACATCAAAATGGAGAATACGGCCAGAGGAAAGGAAGCGCGCACAAGCCAGGGGCGATACCTTCCGCTTTTTGCGGGTCTTACGGTGTCCGCGATTCTGCCCATAATAGGGTCGTTTATGGCGTCCCACAGCCGCGCCCCTATCATCATAATCATAATCCACAGCGGATTGAGCAGGAATATATCGGTATAAAATTTCTGCAGCAGAGAGCCAACAAGCCCGAATACCAGGGAGCAGGATACGTCCCCCAGCGCGTAGCCGATATAGTCCTTTGTTTTGAGTCCGCTGGTGCGGGCAATGTAATTGGTTCGCGAAATTGTTTGATTATCGTCCATTATATCTCCTCTCTTCTCAGGTTTGGTTTATTGTTTCCGGTTTTTTAAATTTGCTTTGCAATATAATAGCGGCAGCGCCCGCAAGAATAAGCGCGAAGCCGAAAAATTGGGTAATGGCTATTTTTTCACCAAATATGGCTATGCCCGCAAGACAGCTTATTACGGGTACGGCAAGCAAAAACAGCTTTACCTTCCATACGGGAAATACTTTTAGGTTGCGGTAATAAAAAACATAAATAAAGGTTTGAGCCAACCCGCCCGCGGCAAGAGGGATAAAGAGCCGGGTATCAGCTCCTGCTGTTTTCAGTACGCCGAAATCGCCCGCGATAAGCGCGCTTATAAGAAATAAAAGCATTACTGTAAAATTGTTATAGTAAGCGATAACGTCGCTGTCCGCTCCTTTTGCCTGCGCGCGCTTGATAACGAATGCGTTTATAGTAACCGACAACGCGCTCAGGATAAAGAACAAATCATAGAGATTGAAAGCAAAATCGGTAAAGTCCGCATTTATCACAAATATTGCGCCCAATAGCGAAGCTATGGCGCCTATCCAATCAAAAAGGCGCAATTTTTCCTTGAATATAATTGCGGACGCAAAGCACGCCATAAGGATATCCGTTTTTAACAGCACCGCTCCCGAGGATACCGTGCTGCGGGAAAAGCCCAGGTTGGCAAAGGCGTCCAGCAAATACCCCAGCAAGCCTATCAACAGAAAAATAAAGGTAGTTCTGCCGTACTTAAACAGCTCCGCGAACTTCTTTTTTATTATTATGTATACCGTCAAAAAAACAAAAGCGGATAAGCGGAGCAAAAAACCCGCCAAAAGCGCGGTGGTGTAATCTACCGCCCATTTTGACAGCGCATAGTACGCCGCCCATGAGAGCGCCATACCGATAATGGAAATTGTGTCCGCCATGCCCTTTTTCATAATTTTGTCAATCCCGTATTATAAGACCTCGGTTGCGGTAAGCCTGGCAAAGATTTCAAAAGGCTTTGTGTAATCGCCGTATACCATGGAAAAATGGTGGGCGGCGCCTGAATAGACAACCTTGTCCAAAACCTCCCGCATTCCGCGCTCGAATTGGCATTTCGCGTACGTTCCCGTAAGCTGCTTTTGCATGTGAAGCGCTTGCCCCTTTTCCTGAATCAACCTGTAGCGGCCGCCGACGCTGTCCAGCCGCGCTATGCTTACAGCGCCCCGCTTCATCGCAAATCCCGCCGTCACCCCTTTGCCGGAGGCAAAATAAGTATCCAAAGTAGGAGTGCATATCCCGTCGCAAAGGGAGCAGGGGGCAACCCCGCAATGCCACATCAGCGCGAAATTATCCTGCAGGTTTACCTGCGAAAGGTCTGCCATAAAGGGTGTGTCCGCTCCCGCGGCCTGATGGGCAAGCATAGTGATGCCGCAATCAATATCACCTTCACAAGCCAGAATACAGCTCTCGTCCTGCGCAAGCGACATAGCCGCGCAAGGGGCAATTCCATAGTCGCGCGCGAATTCCGGCCAGCAGCGCACGGCAAGCACATTTATGTCCTTTTCCGACATAAAACCCTCCAGTTTGGCTGCCAATATAGCCGTTTTGGATACCTGTTGCGCCGTTATGCCGCTTGTGTCGAATATGCCTTTAATCTTATCGGAATAGTAATCTGCCCGCTCTTTTTTCTCGGGATAGCCGATAACGTCCGCAAGTTCGTAATGGTCGGTAAGACAGCCGTACTTTTTATACAGCGCAAGTTCGTCCGCGCCCACATTAAAAAATCCGTGCGCCCGATACCCTAAAATACCTATACGCGCTTTACGAAGCGCGGCAATCATGCGTATTGCCGCCACCCAGTCAGCGTCTATGGTATCGGACAGTGTATAGGTAAAATCCGTATAGCCGCTTTTGGTAAGGTTGGAAGCGTTAAGATTAAGACCGCACACCGAATTAAGCCTTATCTTGCCGCCGTTATATGGAAGTTCGGGCAGCGCCCATAAGAGCAAGGGCTTGTCGCATTGCTTTTTTATCTCCAATGCAAGATGCCCCAAATGAAAAGTGCCGGAAATGACCGCGATGCCGTCCACATGCTTCTCGGAAAAGAAATCTCCCGCACGGCGGGCTTCCTGCGGCTCCATAACGACGCCGGGTATCGCGTGCAGAGTTATGCTTTCGTCACGGTTAAGCTCGGATATTATACCGTTGTAAATTTCCTTTGCCGCTTCATAATCAAATGTGTCTCTGGCAAGGCAAACAATGCCTAAATTGATTTTTTGTTTCATAATTACACCTTAAATAATTTTTCCAATAGAATATACCTTGCTCCCGCCAAGGCTTTTATATTTTTTTCATTGCCTATGTTCTTTATCTCCAACCTGCCGTAGCCCAACTCCTTCAGCTTTTTATAAAAATCGCCTGTTATTCCGCTTTGCGAAAAAACCCCGCCCGTAACAATCACAAGTTTTGGGTCGTACAGGGCGGCGGCGTTGCCTATCGCTATCGCAAGCCTTTCTATAAGGGCGGAAATGACCCCGGTTGCCGCCTCCTCGCTGCCGTAAGCGGAATATATCTGCCCTATTTCCTTTTTTTGTCCGGTTTTTTCAAAGTATGCCTCCTCAATAGCCTTATCCGAAGCTACCGTTTCCAAACACCCCCGCCTGCCGCACGCGCAAAGCCTGCCAAAGGGCATCGCTACTGTATGCCCTATCTCTCCCGCGGCGTTGTTGTAGCCCTCTTCCGCTTCTCCGCCGGTAATCAGGGCGCACCCTATCCCCGGCGAATGCTTGATGAACATAAAATTGTCCTCTTTGCTTTGTATAAGGGCGCGCGCCTGCGCCTTAACGTTGTTGATAACGCAGATATCCCTTGAGTTAAGCCCCTCTTTCAAACGCGCAAGCAAGGGAAATCCGAGCGGCAGTATGCCGTAACTGTCTATACTTACGCCGCTGTCCTTATCCACTTTGCCGGATATGCCCACGCCTATGCCCAAAAGGGTCAGCTTTTCGGGCTTGCTTGCGATAAGCAGGCGAATTTCCCGCAACAGTAACTCAAGGTTGTTGTCAAGCAGCTTCTTTGTGTCAAATGTTTTTTGTTCAAGCACGTTATTGTAGGTGCAAAGCGAAATATGAGTTTTATCCTTTTCTATATTTATCCCCACCGCTCCGTACGCGCTTTCCTCAAAATGCAGCAATACCTCTTTGCGTCCCGTACTGTTGCGCTGCACGCTGCTCCCTTCCGAAAGCAGTCCTTGCGCAATGAGCTTGCCCGTTATCTGGGATATGGAAGCGGGGGTAAGCCCAAGCTCGGCGGCAAGCCTGAGCCGCGACTTATCCCCTTCCAGCAACAGCTTGAACATAATATTTATCTTATTGTTTTTATGCAATAATTTCGGATTGATGATTTTACTTACCATAATATTTCAAAAACGCCTGCGTAAGGTCGGGCAAGGTATACTTTTTGGGATTGTTGGCAAACAGCGGATGCTTAAGGCTTCGGTCGGCAAAGGTTTTGACATCCGTACATCCTATATCTTTGAAAGACGTCCTGAATCCGAACGTCTCTTTTAATGCGGCTATTTTGTCCGCCATCGCCGCAGCGTCGCGAAAGCCCAGCCTTTTTGCCAAAGCGTCAAGGCGAAGGTCCGACTGCGCGTTTTCTCTTAAAAACATATCCAGCGTAAAGGCGCACGCCTCGCCGTGGCTCAGATTATAGTCCATAGACAGCGGATAGCTGCAGGCGTGTACCGCCGCCGTTTTGGTCAAGGCAAACGCCAGTCCCGCGAACAGCGCCCCTAAGCTCATCCCCGAGCGCGCCCCGACATCATTGCCGTTAAAATACGCCTCTTCCAGATTGGCAAATATCAGTCTGAGACTTTCTTCGGCGTACATATCGCAAACGGGCAGGTGATTGACGCTCCAAAAGGCTTCCAGCGCGTGTGACATGCCATCCATGCCTGTAACGGCGGTAACTCTGGGCGGAACGCTTAACGTAAGAACGGGGTCCACAACAGCCATGTACGGATAAAAATTGTCGCAGGCGAGCGGCGCCTTAATCCCCGTCCTTTCGTCATTGCAAACGGACACCGAGGTTACTTCGCTTCCCGTTCCCGCCGTGGTGGGAACAGCTATAAGCGGCAAATGCTTGGCGGAAAAGACTTTTCTCTTATAAAAATACTCCTCCGCGGGGTATGAGGCAAACACCATGGAGCAGGCAAATTTGGCAAGGTCTATGGCAGAGCCTCCCCCTAAAGCCACCGCTAAGGCAGCATCAGTTTCTTTCAACAAGGCTGCCGCTTTTTCAACATCGGCAAGGACGGGATTTGGAGTTACGTCGGAAAAAACAGCAACAAGGGAGGGGCAGGCGCGCCTGATTTTTTCGGCAAGCCCGTTGCCGGAAAACAGTTTGTCGCAAATAAGCACCCCGCGCGAAAAACCCAATCGGGAAATATAATCCTGCAGACTATCCGAAACGTTTTGACCGAATACCAGCTTTACGGGCTGGTAATAAGAAAAACTTTGCAAAGAAAAAGCCGGCTTTGGTATTTCCGAAAACATTTATTTCTCCGTTAATTAAAGGTTTTAATTAACTTTACACCATAAACCCGCTTTTGTCAATATCCCAATTTAATATGGCCCCGATATAACCGCTATTTTGCGCGCTCCCTGCGCTCCTCCAATTCCCTGACTATGCTTGCGTAGGCTTTTTCGTCAAGCTTGTACTTCTTTTTATAAATGTACAATGCGGCGCACATAAAGACTATCGGGATAATGCACATAAAAAGCAAAATCGTATTTTTGGCGTCCCGGCTGACATTTGCAATAACTTCGTTGATGCTGTTCAGCTTTATTTTCTCGTTAATTATCCCTTTGGCGGCTTCGTTTTCCAGCGATGATATCTTGTTGGTATACTTTAGCACTCCGGCTACTATATAAACGGCGGTGACTATGCCCTGCACAATGGCGCTGGATAACTTGGCGGTAAAGGGGCGCAAGGAAAAAATCAGCGCTTCCTCCCTTTTGCCCGTCTTATATTCATTGTATTCCACCGTATTGGCAATGGATATAACCACAATCATATAAAAGCCCGCGCCGAATCCCGTCAATGTATTGGCTAACATCATTGCGCCGAATTTAGCATACCAAGTAAAGGTTTTTAGAGCCCCGGAAGGCACAAATAATCCGATGAGCAATACAAGCACGTATCCCGTGATAATGGAGATGCCGGTAGCGTATATCATTTTTGTGCGGGAGTATTTTTTTTCCAGCCATGGGTAAGCTAGGGTAAATGCGGCGCTTAAAAAACCGCCCAAAGAGCTGAACAGGGTGGTCAGAAGACCTATGTAGCCGAATTCAAAATAAATGTAGGTAAGACTGAGTCCGCCGTTGACCACGCCTGTGCCCACGGAGTAAATCAGCATTACCAGCGTAATCCACAGCAACTGGTCGTTTTTGGCTATTGTCTTAAACATCAGCCCAAGGGTCAGCTTATCGCTGCGCGGTTGCAGGGATAAAGGCTTTTCCTTGACCCCCAGAATAGTAAACATTTGAAAGGATATCATTAGCACCGCCGCGACAACGGCGATTACCTTATATCCAAATACCGCGCTGCCCCCTATCGCCAGATTGCCCGTGGTTAATATGGGTATAAACGTGAAC
>JBMNTS010000049.1:0-8133 GCA_050945855.1 Christensenellales bacterium
ATACACCAGCTTTTCCAGGCAGGCGCCTATACTTCTGCCTTTAAGCCCCACTGCAAGCGCGTCCTGTCCGTTTACTTTAAGACCGCTTACGTCAAAGGGTATCCCCTGCTTTTCCATATACTCTGTTTGCTGCTCGAATTTTATCTTGGCGACGGGATTGTCGCTTGCTTCCCTGGAGGCAAGGCAGTCCGCGACTTTTAAGGCGATAAGTTTATCCAAAATATCGTAATTCTTTTGAATAAAACGGCGTATGGTGACCGGTTTTGCCTCTCCGCGCAAATTGAACATGTGCTCTAAAACCAGTCTTTCCGTCTCTTTGATCAGGGCGGGCTTGAATTTGAGTTTTGTCAAGGTATTTACCGCAATCACGGCGGAGTATTTGGCGTGGGCGGACATGCTGGAAAAAACCCGCTCGCAATAAGGCTTGGCAATATCGTGGAATAATACCGCCAGCCTTACATCCTCCCGCGCTACTCTCAACGCATGCAGGATATGCTCAAAAACGTCATAAATATGATATTTTATATTTTGCGGGAATGCTATGCTTTGGGTAAGCTCGGGAATAATATGCTCCATTGCCCCCATCTGTACAAGCAGCCTTATGCCGCGCTCGTGCGCCCCGTAAATATTGTTTTTTTTGTCCGCGCGCAATATACGCATAAGCTCGTCCTGAATGCGCTCGGGGGCAAGAGCGGGTATCAGACGCGCTTGCGCTTGCGCGCCCCGCAAGGTATTCTCTTCGATTTGGCAACCGCTCTCACAGGCTATCCGCGCAAGACGGAGGATGCGCAGAGCGTCCTCGGCAAAGACTTTTTCCGGCTCCCGCGTTGTCCTTAATGTTTTTGTCCCTATATCGTCCAGAGCCCCCAGAGGGTCGACAATCTTTTGCGCCGTAATATCGTAATACAAAGCGTTGACGGTAAAATCCCGCCTTAAAGCGTCCTTGCGGATGTCATCGGTAAACTTTACGCCTAAAGGCTTATGCCCCCCGTCAAGAGAATAACTGTCCTCACGCATAGCGGTATATTCGTATTTCTCATTCTCTATGCAAATTGACAGGGTGCCCAGTTTTAGGCTGTTGGGTTTTACGCTGAAAGGTGTGGAATCAAGGGCGGCGATAACTTCCTCGGGAGTAAGCGTACCCGTCAGGTCAATATCGTACACGCTATAGCCCGTAAGCGCGTCCCTTACCGCGCCGCCCACAATATATAAAGGTTTGATTATTTCACTAAGCGACTTTAAATTATCGGTTATCCGCATCAGCGTTTTGGTACACTTCCTCTTTTAACACACATATTTCTGGAAGATTGCGATATCTTTCCTGATAATCCAATCCGTATCCCACCACAAAGGCATCGGGTATGGTAAAGCCCACGTAATCCCCTTCGATGTCCGCCTCTCTCCTTGCCGGCTTGTCTAAAAGGGCGCAAATCTTCAGGCTTTTGGGGGAACGGGCAAGCAGCACCCTTTTAAGGTAATTGAGAGTGTTGCCGCTGTCTATAATGTCCTCTACCAATATCACGTTCTGCCCTTCTATGCGGGTGCTGATATCCTTGACTATTTTTACTTCGCCGGACGAGCTTGTGCCCGAGCCGTAGCTGGACACCGCCATAAAGTCAAAATTGACTTCCGTATTAATCAGGCGCACCAAGTCCGCGAAAAACAGCGATGCGCCGCGCAATATACATACCATCAGCAGTCTTTCGCCATGAAAATCCCGGGAAATCCGCTCCGCTATCTCCTTTGTCTTTTCCGCTATCTGATCTCTTGTTACCAGTACTTCTTTAACGTCTTTGTACATAATCCTAAGCCTTTTTAATTTCGTATATATTTTTTGTGTTTTCGTCAATTTTTATCAAATCGCTTATTTCGGTGCCCAAAACCGCGTATACGGTTTGCTCTTTTGCCAAAAGCAGCAATGAGTTTCTGACCCTTAAAGGAATATTCTTTTGCTGCAAATAGTCGGATAGCAGCTTTGTGCGTCCGTTGCACGCTTTGAAAATATCCCCTTCGCGCCTGGTGCGAACAAGAACGTCAGCGGGCAGTTTGTCTATATCGAAAGCAAGCGAAGCGCATCTCCCCCACGCTTTTGTAAAAGCGTAGCTTACTCCGTTATGCTCGTAAGTTTTTTCCGGCGAAAATCTTTCACAATACGGGTCTGTCTGCTCTCCTCGGGTAAAGACAAGGTTGCCGTTTTCCGCGTAAGCGGTTATGCCCATGGGCAGATTAATGCGTTTGCCCGTTTGCTTTCGCGCAAGCTTCAACAGGTCGGCGTAATGCTTGCTCTCTATATCATGGTATATACCCATTGCCCTGAGAACGCCCGCAACCGAATACTTGGCTATCAGAGGGTGAAGCAAGCTGATTGCAGCGGGCAGCATATAAGCGCCCTCTTTTTCCTGATACCCTATCCTTTGCTTTTCAAGGTATTCTTCTGTTTCCGCGCAGTTTTCCGCCAGTTTTGCCAGGCTCTTTTCCACATTGGGGTAACGCTCCTTTATCAGAGGAAGGATAACGTTGCGTATATAGTTGCGGGTATATTCGTTTTCGCTGTTGGTCTTATCCTCACGGTAAGCGATATTATTGGCGCGCGCGTACTCCAGTATTTCCGCCTTTGAATAGCTTAATAGGGGATGGATATATTTGTCGCTGTCCGCAATGCCCGCAAGCCCTCTTATCCCCGTACCCCGGAAAATGCGCATAAGCAGCGTTTCGCATTGGTCATCAATATGGTGGGCAAGGGCGATAACGTCCGCCTCTCCCGCCGCAAGCAGCTTTTCGAAAATTTCGTAACGCATCTTGCGCGCCGCAAGCTCCATGGACTCCTTGTCCTGCGCGCTGCGGGCGGGTACATCCAGGGAAAACCGCAATAGGCGTATGCCTTGCCTGCGGCATACCTCGGCTACGAATTCGCTGTCCTTTTTGCTCTCCTCCCCCCTTATGCCGTGCTCAAAATTGATTACCGCTATATCGGCGCCGCTCTTTAGCCCCAAGTCCAGCATCACCATGGAGTCAACGCCGCCGGATACCGCAAGCCCGGTTTTTTTGCCCGGCGGAAACTTTACTTTAAGCATTATTCCTTGGCGTTAAGGTGAAAGACCATGGCTTCATACGGTCTTAATTGCATATTTTCCAGTTTGCGATCGTATCCGTAATTGTGCAGAACAAGCTTGTTGGTGTAAAACGCCAGATGCTTGGGTACTTTGAAATCCACTTCCTTGTTCTTGAAATTGCATATCACAAACAATAATTCTCCGTTAAGGCTGCGCTCATAGCAATAGATATCCTTGGATTTGGCATAGCTTTCCAAATACGTGCCTTTCTTTATTATCTCGTTGCCGCGGCGGAAAGCTATAAGCTTTTTATAAAAATTCCATATCGAATTCTCATCCGCCATAGCCTGCTCCACATTGATTTCCTTGTAATTGGGATTGACACAAAACCACGGCTTGCCCGTTGTGAATCCGGCGTTTTCCGCGTCCGACCACTGCATAGGGGTGCGCGCGTGGTCGCGGGCGCGTTTGATCATAATCTTTAAGGCAAAGTCCTGAATAAATTTAGGCGCTTTGCTTACGATGTTCTGCAGCGTTTTGGCAAGTACGTCGTCAAAGTCGTCCCAGTCCTTAAACGGGTAGTTTGTCATCCCAATTTCCTGTCCTTGGTATACGTAAGGCGTGCCTTGTTGAAAATATATGCTGACCGCCAGCATTTTCGCGGCTTCCGCTCTCCTGTCGCCGTAATCGCCTGCGTAACGCCTTATGCTGCGGTATTGGTCGTGGTTTTCATAATACAGGCTGTTCCAGCTCACGTCCCGCATAGCGTCCTGCCAGGAGGAAAATATCTTTTTGAGTTTTGCCAGATTCAATTTCTTTTTGGGGACAAGGCGCAGATATGTATCCACTTCCACATGCTCGAAATGGAATATCGTATCCAACTCCTCCCTGCTCTCCGACGTCATCAGCAGACCTTGCTTGATATCCACGCCGGGACCTTCGCCCACCGTCATGCAGTCATACTTGCTCAGCACCTCTTTGTTAAGCTCGTGCAGGTAGGCGTGCATCTTTTCATGGCAGGTGAAATGCTTGTCTCCGCGCATGGGAGAAAGGAAAAAGCCGTTGGGCAGTCCGTCTGCCTTGCCTATATAATTGATAACGTCGCACCTGAAGCCGTCGCAGCCCAGATCCAGCCAATACTTGACGATGTCTTTAACCTCCTGCCGCACTTTGGGGTTGTCCCAGTTGAGGTCGGGCTGTTTGCGGTTGAAAAGGTGCAGATACCATTCCCCCGTGCTCTCGTCATACGTCCACGCGGGACCGCCGAAGCGGCTTGTCCAGTTGTTGGGCGGCTTTTTGCCGTCCTTGCCCTTGCCTTTGCGCCATATATAGTAATCCCTGTAAGGATTGTCCTTGCCTGACTTGCTCTGTATAAACCACTCGTGCTCGTCGCTGGTATGGTTGACGACTAAATCCATAATGAGCTTAATGCCCCGCTTATGCATGCCGTCCACCATCTCCTTCCAGTCGTCCAGCGTACCGAATTCCACCATTATATCCCTGTAATCGGAGATATCGTAGCCGTTATCCGCGTTAGGCGACTTGTAACAAGGAGAAAGCCACACCGCGCCTACGCCCAACTCTTTAAGATAATCCAATTTTTGGATAATACCTCTTATGTCCCCTATTCCGTCCCCGTTGGAGTCGTTGAAACTGCGGGGATAAATCTGGTAAATAAAGGTATCTTTGTACCATCTGGTTCTGACCTTATCCATTATAAACTCTCCTAATTTATTGTTTTATTTTATATATTGTAGCATAACTTATGCCTTATTTCAATAATAGTTTGGCAGATATTCTCATTAAAACTCCGCTTGGCGGCAGGTCGCATTGCCCTTGCGCAAGCATTGACATTGACGGTCAAATGATGTATTATTAATATATAAGTAAAAGGTATTTTAACGACATAATATGCTTGAAGTCAAAAATTTAACTAAGATATACCAAAGCAAAAGCGGCAATAGAGTTGTCGCTTTAAATGGCATAAATTTAAAATTCCCCGAAAGCGGACTTATCTTTATCTTAGGCAAAAGCGGAAGCGGAAAAAGCACTTTCCTCAACGTGGTAAGCGGGCTGGACGCTCCGGACGGCGGCGAAATCATTATCGCGGACAAATCCAGCAAGCACTTTACGGAAAAGGATTTTGACGCCTACCGCAATACGTATCTGGGTTTTATTTTTCAGGAATATAACATTATCAACGAATTCAGCGTAAGGGATAACATCGCCCTAGCGCTGGAATTGCAAAACAAGCCCCCCGGCAAAGAAGTCATTGAGGAAATCCTGCAGGTAGTGGGGCTGGAAGGCTTTGGGGAGAGAAAACCCAACGAGCTTTCGGGCGGGCAAAAGCAAAGAGTGGCTATCGCCCGCGCTTTGGTCAAAAACCCCAACGTCATTTTCGCGGATGAGCCTACCGGCAATCTGGATTCCGCCTCCAGCGCGCAGATTTTTGACTTTTTAAAGCTGCTCAGCAAAAAAAAGCTGATTATAGTGGTCTCACACGACGCGGAAAGCGCGGAAAAATACGGGGACAGGATAATAGAATTATCCGACGGCATAGTTATTTCGGACAAGACCTTTAACGAGCAGGACACTTCGCATAAAGCGCGCAAATACCGTTTTGCCCCCACCAAAGTCATAAAAATGGACAGCGATGTCCGCTTTTTGCCCATTAACGCCACTCTGCCCGCAAAAGCCAAAAGGAAAATCGCGGGCAGTAACATCCTTAACAAAAAGGGCAGACTTGCGGTTACGCTGATACTTATTATCACCTCTCTTACCCTTTTCGGCTTCGCGCAGGTGCTTGCCGGATACAATCTGGTGGACGCCTCCCTGTCCAGCTTTGACAAAATGGGCATAACCAACGTGCGCATAGAGCAGGGCAAAATGGATGAATATACCGGTCTTTATTTTGACCGCAGCAGAGAAGTGATAGCGGAGGAAACCATTGAAAAAGTACGGGAAAAGTTCTCCGATTACACTTTCAGCAAATATTATCCTTTTATTAATATGCCCATAGGAATATCCGCGGGCTCCACCGGCTCGCCCTTTTTGCCCTCGTCTATCAGAGGGGTGGTAATCACCACCGAAGAAGGCCTTGCGGAAATGGGCTACGTGCTAAACGGCGAATTTCCCAAAGAAAACAGCAATCAAATCATAATTACCGATTTTATGGTCTTTAATTTGCTGTGGGCGGACGCCACCAAACTTGGTTACAAAAAATACAACGAGGAAGGGGGCAATATTTCCATTGCCGATATTCTGCAAGCCCTCGCCACATTTAAGCTTACGCCCGAGGACGCTCTTATTCTGGTGAATATAATCAACGGGAAATACGAAAAGGATACCAATTTTTTCACTAAAGGCAGCACCGAAGCCGCGCTCAATCGCATAGTAAAGGGAGTATCCGAGGCGGGTATAGGCAGAACGCTTAAGATAAGCGGAGGCACCTTTGTTATAAGCGGAATAATCGAGACGGGTTTTGAGGAATACTTTGACA
Organism: Christensenellales bacterium; assembly: GCA_050945855.1. GTDB lineage: Bacteria > Bacillota > Clostridia > Christensenellales > DTU072 > CAYSNP01. Next base: position 6,553 of record JBMNTS010000049.1, read on the forward strand.
TAATGAAAAAGGATTTCAGAAAAATAATTACCGACCCGAGAATTCTGGAATTGCAGGAGAACATCAATTATTATTACGGCAATTTTTTCGCCGCCGAAGGCTTTTTGGATAATTTGTACCAGGAAAGAATACTGCTGACCAATATGTCCCTCCCCTCTCCCGTAGGGTTCGGCGACTGGCTTGCGAAAATGGAAGAGGAAATCGCCAAGGACCGGGCGGCCAACCCGGACTGGATGCTGCTAAACGATGACAGCAATCCGGGCGGCATTGATATATTTTACTTTGATGACAGGACGCACCCTCTTAACCTCAAAGACAACGAGGTACTGTTAAGCCAGGACTTGTTCAGGGCCACTTATAATTTGGATTACAACCAGTGGAAAGCGGACGATCCGAAGAAAAACCCTTATCCGGAATATACTCTCAGGTACGGCGTATTCAATCTGGATTACGAAGCCGAGCCATTGAAAATGAAAGTGGTGGGAGTAATAAAAGACAAACGCTTTTTGCAGGAGCAAGACGGGGAAAAGGTCATAATTAAAAATATAAAATCCCCTTATCCCATTGTGATAACCAAAAGCGTATACGATAATATCGGAAAGGATATACAAAAAGTGGGGGCGCTGTATTTCCGCCTGAGCGGCAGCACGGGCAAAGACAGGGCTATAATTTCCTACCTTTGCGACACTTCGCCCGAAGGGGATAAACTTTACCACTTAAGCCCTATCAGCGAATTGCTGTACACAATGAGCGACGCGCTTATGATTATGCAGATTTTATTTAAAAGCTTAAGCCTTATACTCGGCGTATTCAGCGCGGTGCTGCTGATTAATTTTATGAGCACTTCGGTTATGGCAAAACAGCGGGAAATAGGTGTGCTGAGGGCGCTAGGCTGCAGGAGCAAGGATGTTAACGGCATATTCTTATATGAGGCGGGCTTTATAGCTGCCGTTCATTTGACATTTACCTTTATTATGATGACGGTTATGACCTATGCGGTAAATTACCTCTTTAAGAGTACTTTCGCGCGAATGTTCAAAAACGAGCTTGTAAACAACCTCCAGCTTCTTACCCTTTCCGTCCGTCCCTTTTTGATAGTGGGAGCCATTTCGCTGGCGCTCATCTATTGCGCCACCCTGATTACCACAAGCAAGATAAGCCGCATGCGGCCTGTGGACGCAATCAAAAAGGCATAAACCGCTTATGAGAATAAAACTGCTGTTTTGCGGAGGGACTATCTCCAGCGCACAAGAAAGGGGAATAATACTGCCCGCCAACAAAAAAGGGGCGGAGGAGTATCTTCGCGGCGCTTATCCCGGCATAGAATTTTCTTGTGACTATCTCATTAATAAACACAGCGAAAACTATTCCCTGAACGACATCGCGCTGATAATAAACAGTATAAAAGCCGCCGGCGATTGCGACGGCGCAATGGTGTTTTGCGGTACGGATACTCTTGCCTATCTTGCCGCTTTTTTATATTACGGATTAGGCGAAACGCGCAAAACAGTGGTTTTGGTCAGCTCTTTCTTGCCTTTCGGCAACCCAAAATCAAACGCTGAGGCAAATATAGATGCCGCG
>JBMNTS010000050.1:0-8016 GCA_050945855.1 Christensenellales bacterium
GCCCAGCCCGCTGGTCTCGTACGTCTGCGCCCTGACCACGGGCAGCCCGAACATATCCGCGGTAAGCTGGCACACTATATCGCTTGCCGCGCCTCCGCCTGAGATGGTAAGCGCGCGTATATCCATTTTGCCCTTGCGCTCAAGGCGTTTTAAGCCGTCCATAAGCGCGAAATTGATGCCCTCTATTATCGCGCGGTAAATATGATATTTGGTATGTATATCGCTGAAGCCTATCATAGCCCCTCTGGCTTCGGGATATTTAAGCCCCGCGCCCCAGAACGGCGAAACGAAAAGCCCGTTGCAGCCCGGCTCGATATCCAATATCTTTTGGTCTAAAATCTTCTCGGGCGGAATGCCCTGCTCCTTCGCCTGTGCGCATTCCTCGTAAGCAAAGTTTTCCAGGAACCATTTTACCGTCCAGTATCCGCGGAAAATCTGCACTTCCGGGTTGTAGCTGTCAGGATAAATGCCGGGATAAGCGGGCAGGAACATAAAGGGCTCCACATATTTTTTGGTGGTGACCTGTACCGTCGCCGTAGTGCCGAAGCTCAAGGAGGCGGTATGATTGTCCACCGCGCCCGTGCCAAGCGTTTCGCAGCCCTTGTCGCTGCCCGCGCTGATCAGCGGGGTGCCTTCGGGGATGCCGGTAAGCTCGGCGGCGTACGCGCTGATTTCGCCGATAAGTTTGCCCGGCTCTATAAGCTCGTAAAGCATAGCGTTGGGAATATTGAAAATGGCCGCTTTGTAATGGGTGTCCTCCAGCCATACCTTCTTTTTGTAATCAAAGGGAAAATGCCCTATCATACTGCCCAGACTGTCTACCAGCCTGCCTGTCAGCAGATAATTGATATAGGCGGAGAACTGAACGTATTTATGCGTGTTTTTCCATAGCTCGGGCTCGTTTTCAATAAGCCAGTTGCTTTTGCAGTCCGCCATATTCATATCTATGGTATCCGTCATTTTGCCCACGGCGCAAATCAGCCTGGTTTTGGCAGGCAAATCCTTGCAGCCCGCCTTTGCCTTTCTCTTGTCCAGCCAGGAAATGCACGCCCTCAGCGGCTGAAGGTCTTTATCCAGAGGTATGGCGACGTCCCTTATGGTGGTGACCGCCACCGCCGCTATGTTGCCCCACAGCTCCGGATTCTTTTCCCGCAGCTTGCGGCTTGCGGCAATTAAACTTTGCCAGTACATATCAATATGCTGTTCCGCCCAGCCTTCCTTGAGAGAAAAATATGGCTGCTCGTATACCTCTTTTTGTATGGCAACCAGCTTGCCCTCCCTGTCAAACAGCATAGCCCTGGTGCTTTGCGTTCCGCAGTCAAACGTCAGTACTAAGGGTGTTCTCATACTCTTTCTCCTTTTTATATATATCTATTCATGTCAACGGTGCAAATAATATTTACTCCGCTGCCGGCCGCGTTTTCCATGACTACCTCTCCCGCGCCGTAAACCTTGTCGATTACACAGCCGTTAATGCAGCGCATAACCGCGGGAATATCCGCTTTAAGGATTTCCCCCTGCGTGCGCACGGGCACCACGGGAAGCTCGGCAAACACCGTTTTGACGGTGCTGGAAAGGGCGCGCCTGGGGGCGGTCATCTCCTCCGTGGCAAACTCCCTGCCCTTTTTGCAGCGGGCTCCCTCCACCGTTATTTTGCCGTCTTTTTCCTTTATTTGAAGCAGACAGCTGTTGGGGCACACTATACAAACCATCTCTTTCATTCTGTCTTCTCCAGTTTGGCGAATAACACATCGCTTTGCCCTAAAACAGGTATTTGGGCTTCCAATTTTACCATTTCGGGAGGCTTTAAGTTGTTCAACCGCTTTTTCAGTATTGTTTCTCCGTTAAGCGTAAGGGTAAACTCGGCTTTTGCCATGTCCTCTTTCGCGCGGAAATATAAAGGCACTTTTTTTGCATTGCCCTGCTTTATCCGTTGCGGCACAAGGTACAAAAAGCCTTCCGTCTGCAAGTCGGTATGCTTTTCGTTTTGCTTATCGAAGGCTGCCGCCGCCGCGCCCGCTATCGCCGCGCATTCGGAAACGTAGTCCACAAGGTCATGCACGTGCAGGGCGTTGCCCGCGCTGAATACGCCGGGAACGCCGGTCATCATATCCTCGTCCACAACCGCGCCTTTGGTGCGCGGGTCTATCCTGACGCCCAGTTTTTCCGCTATCTCGTTTTCGGGGATAAGGCCTACGGAGAGCATAAGCCCGTCGCATTCTATAATCCGCTCTGTGCCTTTAATGGGTTGCAGGTTTTCGTCCACCTGCGCCACTTCCACGCTGTGCAGCTTGGGCTCTCCGAAAACGCGGGTGACCGTATGCGAAAGGTACAAGGGTATATCGTAATCCAATAAGCATTGGTGGATATTGCGGGTAAGTCCGCTGGGGGTAGGCTTGACTTCGTACACGCCCAGCACCTTTGCCCCTTCCAGGGTCAGGCGGCGCGCCATAATAAGCCCGATGTCGCCGCTGCCCAGAATTACGCACTTTTCAAAGGGCAGACCGCCCAGTATATTGACGTAATGCTGCGCCGCGCCCGCCGTCATTACCCCCTGGGGGCGGGAGCCTTGTATGTTAACCTGCTTTGCCGTGCGTTCCCTGCAGCCGGTGGCAAGCACTATGGCTTTGGAAAGTATGTTTATCATGCCTTCCGCGCTGGTGGCGGAAATCAAAAAGCCTTCCAGTACCCTTTTAATATCGCACACAAAGGTCTGCAGCCTGATTTTTATGTTTTGTCTTTTGCCTGCCTCGGCTATGTAACGCTCCGCGTATTCGCATCCCGAAAGGCGCTCCCCGAAGCGCAACAGCCCGAAACCGTCGTGTATGCACTGCTTAAGTATGCCGCCCGGCCTGCTTTCCCTCTCCAGTATTAAAACCTCCGCGCCCGCGTCTGCCGCCGCCACCGCCGCGGAAAGGCCGGCGGGGCCCGCGCCTATTATCAATACGTCTACTCTTTCCATTTACTTAGTTTCCCTCGCGACGATAAAGCTTTCTCCGCCTTTTTTGGTGACTTCGGTTATGGGCAAGCCCTTTTCCCGGGCGATAAGCCGGGTAACCAGCGGTCCGCAAAAGCCGCCCTGACAGCGGCCCATACCCGCTCTTACCCTGCGCTTTATCCCGTCCAGAGAGCATACGCCCAGGGGATTGCGGATAGCCCGGATAATTTCCCCTTTGGAAACCTCCTCGCACCTGCACACTATTACTCCGAAATCGGGGTCCTTCTTTATCAACTCGTCCCTTTCCTTATAGCTCAATTTACTTACGTGCGGGATGCCCCTGCGCCGGGGGTTAAAGAGGGGATTGGTTTTAACGTCGCCCAATACCTCTTTTACAAATTCCGCTATATCCTCCGCTATCGCGGGAGCGGCGGTAAGGCCGGGGGATTGAATGCCGGCGGCCTGAATAAAGTTGGGCACCTTTTTGCTTTTTTCTACAATAAAATCCTCTTCGTAAGTGGCCGCCCTTACTCCGCCGAAAGCGGTAATTATATCCGAATAGGAAAGTCCTTTGGCAACCTTGCCCTGCTTTTCCATTACTTCTTTGATATCTTCCGCGCCGGTTGTGGTGTCTTCCTTAAGCGGCGTTTCCTTGGCGTTGGGTCCCGCAAGGATGTTCTCATGCGCGGTGCGCACCAATCCGCCCCCCTTGGTATGGTCTTTGCGGGTGGAGATAACGAATTTGCCCAGCACCGAGCGGGTAAGGTGAGCGGCTTTTTTATCCAGTATCATTTCCACGCCCTTGCGCGGATGAATGGTAAAAAACCTGTCTCCCGCCATTTCCGCGATGGTATCCGAATATACGCCCGCCGCGTTTATAACCGCGCGCGGATAAATCCTGCCCCTGTTGGTCTGTACGCTGTGTATGCGCCCGTCTTTTTTCTCTATGCCCAGCACCGCGGTAGACAGGGCGATTTCCCCGCCGTTCTGCGCCCCGCACTCCGCCATGGCGATAGCCATATTATACGGAGAAATAACGCCCGCGTTAGCGCAAAAAACTCCGCCGTAATGCCCTTTGGAGGAAGGCTCCAGCTTTTCCAGCTCCTTTTTGGAGTAAAATTTTATGGGCACTTCGTTTTTCTTTGCCCTTGCCTTTATAAAAGGCTTGGTAAGTTTATGCCATTTTTCTGTAAAAAGCACATACTGACCGCAACGGAAAAAGGGTTCCTCCAGCTCTTCCGCGAGTTTATCGTAAAGCGCGTTGCCCCGCTTGTTGTAATGCCATTTTTTGCTTTCCCTTTTAAGGTCTATACCCGCGTGCACCATGCCGTCGTTGCGCGCGCTTTGCGCCGTCGCCACGTCCTCTTCCTTTTCGCACAGCAACACGCTGATATCGTATTTGGTAAGCTCTCTGAATATCGCGCAGCCCACAATGCCGCCGCCTATAATCAGCACGTCTACCTTTTTGCCCTCGTATTTTTTATCGGATACCGCGCTGACACGCATGGGCGGCGGGGTAAAGCCCGCAAGCCGAATATCATTGATAACCCCTCTGAAAAGGGTTTTATCCACAGCCGCCTGACCGCAGGCGACAATCTCCTCCCAACTGTCCGCTTCCCCCTCCAGCCTGACGCAGCCGTCGGGAAAGGTGACCTTAATGTTGGGATTAATCTTGTAAATTTCTTTTTTTATTTTTTCCGGTGTCATTTTCTCTCCAAAAACCCTATTAATATTAACATACTTAGCGTATAAAGTAAATACTTTTACTTTCTAAAATACCTCGGAGCACCCTTGGATTTTTTTAACTTAAACCGTCATTTTATGCTCTTTCGCTCCATACGGTCTGTTTTTTTGGTGTTGCTTTGTATTAATTATAACAACGGAAGCCCCTTTATCAAGTCTTTTTCTATTGTAATATTTTGGCATTTATGATATACTTTTTGGTATGATAGACATACAAAACATATGGGAAGAAACGCTGGATAAGCTTTCCGGCCGCTTAAACGCGGTGGCGCTTTCGCTGTGGATAAACAAGCTTTCTCCCTTTTCGGTTAAAGATAAATACCTTATTCTGGCCGCCCCTTCCGAACACGCGAAGAACACGATTATGTCCTCTTACGCGCAAGACATTGACGAATGCGTACGCCTTGTCAATTCCTCCCTGCTGGGGGCAAAGGTGGTGTTCGGCGAAGAGGTGAGCGAATATTCGGAATCGGATACCACCCTCAACGACGAATTGCTGGTGCTGAGCGACCCTAAAGAGGACCAAAACAGCACATTTATAAAAAGGTACACCTTTGACAATTTTGTGGTGGGCGAGCCTAACAATCTTGCCTTCCGCGCCGCTCTGGCGGTAGCGCAAAACCCCGGCGGCTCTGACGGCTTTTTAAATCTCAACCCGTTGTTTATCTACGGCGGCGTGGGACTGGGCAAAACGCATCTGCTGCACTCCATAGGCAATTATATCCGCAAGCATTTTCCCAACCTGATTATAAAATATATCCCCACCGAGGAAATCTCCAATCACTTTTTCGAGACCATGCAAAAGGTTTCTTCGGATAAAAACGCTTTTGTGGAATTCAGGGCAAAATACAGAAAAGTGGACGTGCTGATGTTCGACGACGTGCAATATCTCAAAAAGAAAACGGGCTTGCAGGACATAATCTTTCAGATTTTTAACGATTTATACCAAAAAGGCAAGCAGATTATTCTTTCCAGCGACCGCCCGCCCAAAGAGATTCCCACCTTGGAGGAAAGGTTGCGCAGCCGCTTTGAATGGGGGCTTATCGCGGATATTTCCGACCCCGATTTGGATATGCGCATAGCCATCATACGCAAAAAAATGCTGCTGGAAAAAATCGCGGTAAGCGACGAAGTGGTAAGTTATATCGCGGAAACGGTGGATACCAATGTGCGGGAGTTGGAGGGAGCGCTTACCAAAGTGGTAATGTACTCCCAATTAAAGGGAGTGGCGTGTCCGGATATCGCCATAGCCAAAGAGGCGCTTAAAGCGGGCAAATCTCAGGAAAAAGGCGACATCACAGGCGAGGTCATAATAGATACGGTGGCCAATTATTTCGGCGTAAGCAAGGCGGAAATAATAGGCAAAAAGAAAAAGAAAGAGATAGTGGAAGCGCGGATGGTGGCGGTATATATGGTAAACGAAGCGCTTTCCCTGCCTCTGGTCTCCATAGGGCAGATGTTCGGCGGCAGAGACCATACCACGGTTATACACAGCCGGGACAAAATCAGCGAGCAGCTAAAGACGGACGCCAACCTTGAAAGGAAGATAAAAGACATCTGGGCGCTTATGGGCAGATGATATCCACACCCGTATGCCCCTTTTGTGGATGTTTTGTGCATATACTCCTTCCCGCTGCACAAAATTGTCCACATATTAATTGCGGTTTTCAGCCTGTTTTCCTTGCCTTTCCCTCCAAAAAACCGCAAAACGCGCTTTTATCAACATTTCAACAGCGCTTATTATTATAATACCTTTTAATAATAAAAAATATATACTATAAAAAAGGGAGTGACCAAAAATGAAATTCAGATGTAATACAGAAACCTTCGCGGGTGCAATAAGGCTGGTCAGCAAAGCCGTATCAAATAAAAGGACTCTTTCCATGATTCCCATTCTGGAGGGCATAAAAATTGTGGCAAAGGGCGATTCGCTTATTATTTCGGCCACCAATATAGATATATTCATTCAAAAGACGATAAAGGCCCAAATTCTGCTGGAAGGGGAAACGGTGGTAATAAGCAAGCATTTTGACGAGTTTTTATCCCGGCTGGTAAATATAGAAGAAATCGAGCTGGAAAAGACGGAAAAGGAAATAATAATAATTAATTACGGCGAAAACAGAACGGAATTTATGTGCGCGGACGCCAAAGCTTATCCGGTAATGCAGCAGGTTGACGACGATACCACCTTTAAGATAAAAGCCAAAGATTTAAAAGATCTGATAGAAAAGACCATTTTCTGCGTCTCTCAGGAAAACAGCCGCCCCATTCTCAAAGGCGCGCTGCTGGAGTTACAGGACGAGCAGCTTTCCGTGGTAGCGCTGGACGGTCACAGGCTTTCCTTAGGCAGCAAAAAGGTTACGGACGCCAAAGGTTCGCTCCGTAAAGTAATTCTGGGCAAAAACCTTGCGGAGCTGGTAAAAGCGCTGGAGGGGGACAAGCAGGTAAAGGTAAACGTGCAGCGCAACAATATTCTTTTTGATATGGACGACACCAAAATAACCATGATGGAACTGCAGGGAGAGTATCTGAAATATCAGGAAGTCATTCCCAAGAAAAGCAATATAGATTTGGTTATAGAAAAATCCAAACTTATCGATACTTTGGAAAGGACGGGGATTCTTGCCCGGGAAAACAACCGCAATTACGTCACCATGAGTTTGGAAGGAGAAGAAATCATAATTAACGTAACCGGAATTCAAGGCAAGACAACGGAAAAACTGCCCGTCAGAAAAAGCGGCGAGGACAGATATATTACCATAGCCTTCAACAACAGATATCTTTACGAGCCGATAAGCAAAATAGACGAAGACTATATATTGATGAAAATAGAGCAGGAAAACAAGCCCATAATAATTCAGGCATACAAAGAGGAAGACGCCGAGGCGGCGGAATTTTTGTATATGGTGCTGACCATCCGTATATAAATAAAGAGCGGCGTATTTATAAATCAACATAATAAGCCCGCTGAAATAATACGAAGTTAGGGCAAAAAGGGTAAAATAAAAACAAGTACGAATTTTTTGGCAAATAAGGACGAATATTTTCAAAGAAATCTTGAGAGTAAGAAACAAATGAATAAAGAAAACGCCCATTTTCAAGCGAAAAAAGGCGTTTTTTGGAGCTAACGGCGGGAATTGAACCCGCGACCCCGTCCTTACCAAGGTTTACGTCTACGGTATACCCCAATTTTTCTAGTTCTTCTTTTATTTGCATTTCGTAGGCGCCTGCTTCTTTGAGGTTTTTTGGTGTTTTGTGTGTGTTGTGATTATGCTTGTTTTATCTCGAAATCCTGTTTTTTATAGCCTTTTATTATTTTAACGAGTTTTATCACA
>JBMNTS010000051.1:0-7117 GCA_050945855.1 Christensenellales bacterium
AGGGTATTGACAGCTATTGCTTTTTGCTAAACGTGTCAGCGCGTTTTTTAATTTCGGAAACACAAATTCAGGATTTTTTATGGTAGAATATAAAAAAAGCAGGGAGCCTTATTATGAAAAAGTTTGTTAGAGTGATTGGGTTGATAATTGCAGTCCTCATGTTGGCGGGGACGCTTGCGGGCTGCAATCCCGCTGTTGAAAGGGAGCGGGCGATAGCGGTAAAAAGGGAGGGTTATACCTTTGAGGACTTGCTGGAGGACTATCACAATCCTGCAGGGCGGTCTCTGGTGATAGCGCACAGGGCGGATTTTGTTAACTTCCCCGAAAATTCGCTGGAGGCAATAGAGTCCTGTATTGAAATGGGCGTGGATATGGTGGAACTGGATATCAGAAAAAGCGCGGACGGGGTATGGGTGTTAAGCCATGACCAAAGCCTTTTCAGGACTACCAACGGTATGGGAATGGTGGAAAACAAGACTGCCGAGGAGTTGAAACAGCTCAGACTGAAAAAGGGGAAGGGCGGATTTTCCGCTCTCACCGATTACAAAATGCCCACCTTCGCGGAAGCTCTGGAGGCGTGCAGGGGCAGGATACTAATCAATCTGGATAAAATATCCTTTGAGCATAAAGACGAGGTATACGATATCCTGTCGGAGCATGACGCCGTAAATTGCGCCATTTTTAAGTTTTCCGCTTCTCCGGAACAGATAAGGGAATGGTTTGATACGCTTAGCGCACAAGGCAAGCCTTTGCCGCTCTACAGCCCCAAAATCCGCGGAAACACTTACAAGGAGGCGGCGGAAAAGCTGGCTTCCTACCAAGGGCTTTCCTCAATGGCGGAGATCATGTACAGGGGGAGCGCGGAACAAACCAAAAAGCTGAACGCGCTTGCCAATGAATGCGGTATGCGCGCGATGCGCACCACACTCCTTGTCACCAACGATTACGAACAGGCATGGCAAAGGGCGCTCTCTATGGGGTTTAACGCGCTGATGACCAATAAACCTGCCAATATGATAGTTTTTATTAACGAATTGGATTAAATCAAGAGCAAAAAATCAGCGCGTTTTGTTCATTTTTAATCAAATTCTTTGACTTTTTGGCAATAAGGTGTATAATTGAAATAATAATCCGGAGTCTTTATGAGAATTTTAATTCTGAACGGGGTAAATCTAAATATGTTAGGCAAAAGAGACGCCGCTCATTACGGCGCGTTTACCCTTGCGGAATTAAATAAAATTTTAGCGTCCCATTTTTCAGGTACGGATGTCAGATTGAGTTTTATGCAGACCAATCACGAGGGCGAAATTGTAGAGATTCTGCAAAGGGCGGCAAAATGCTTTGACGCTGTAGTCTTAAATGCGGGAGCGTATACCCATTACAGCTACGCTATCCGCGACGCAGTGGAATGCGCGGGGCTGCCGGTCGCGGAAGTACATCTATCGGATATTCTCGCCCGTGAAGAGTTCAGGAGGGTGTCCGTATTGGAGGACGTTTGCTGCGCCAGGTTTTTCGGGAAAAAGGAATTTAGCTATATTGAGGCGATAAACTGGCTGAGGAATAATCATAAGGAGAATAATCGGATATGATAATAGTATTAAAAAACAGTGTCACAAAAGAGGAAGCTAAGGAGTTTTCCGCATTTATAGAACAATACGGGGTAAAGAGCATACCCATCTACGGCGAAATGAGTACGGTGCTGGGGCTTGTTGGCGATACCAGCAAAATAGATATTGAGCAAATCACACGCCTGCATTACGTGGAAAAAGCTATGCGCGTGCAGGAGCCTTTTAAGCAGGTGAGCAGGCGTTTTCATCCCAAAACCATTATCGTGGAGGTGGAGGGAGTAAAGTTCGGCAGCGAAGAAATATACGTTATGGCAGGGCCTTGTTCTGTTGAGAGCAGAGAACAGCTGTCCGTAATCGCCGACGGAGTAATCAAGTCCGGCGCGAAGATTTTAAGAGGCGGCACCTTTAAGCCGCGCAGCTCCCCCTACGCCTTTCAGGGGCTAAGGCTGGAAGGGCTTACTCTTATGCGGGAGCAGAAGCAAAAGCACAACGTGCCCATAATCAGCGAGCTTACCAATATTGATTACCTGGACGCTTTTTTGGAAAGCGTGGATATTATCCAGATCGGCGCGCGGAGTATGCAAAACTTTGAAATGTTAAAAGAGCTGGGGCAAACGCAAAAGCCCGTATTGCTTAAAAGAGGTTTTTCCAACACCATAGACGAATTGCTGATGAGCGCGGAATATATAGTCAACGGCGGCAATCAAAATGTTATATTGTGCGAAAGGGGTATCCGAACCTTTGAAACCAGGACCCGAAACACGCTGGATATTTCCGCCGTGCCTTTGCTTAAACAGCTTTCCCCCTTGCCTGTTGTGGTAGACCCCTCACACGCCGCGGGCAGAGTGGACTTAATCGAAAGCCTGACTCTGGCAAGTATTGCCGCGGGCGCGGACGGGCTGATGATAGAAGTGCATAACGAGCCCGCGAAGGCGCTTAGCGACGGCGCGCAATCTCTTACACTGGACGCTTTTGACGAGATAATGAAAAAAGCGAAAGTCGTGGCTAAGGCAATGGGAAGAAAACTGTAATATGACTTCCTTACGCCTGCGCGCCGCAAGCGGAGAATCGCTTATAAAAATCGGCGCGGACATACTAAAAGAGTTGCCCGGCGCGCTTACAGGCTCGACAAAAGTGATGATAATCACTGACGAGAATATAGCCGCGCTTTACAAGGGGCTGCTCAATGATATTGCGCAAAGTAATCCCGATATAACCTTTTATCCTAATATATTGCCTGCGGGCGAAAGCGAAAAAACTCTTGCCACCCACGGAAAAATCTTAAATACGCTTGCGGAATACGGTTTTACAAGGAGCGATTGCGTCCTTGCCATGGGCGGAGGGGTGGTAAGCGACATAGCCGGCTTTTGCGCCGCCACCTATATGCGGGGGATAAGATACTCAAGCGTCCCCACCACTCTGCTTGCCATGGTGGACGCGGCAATGGGGGGCAAATGCGGAGTAAATCTGGAAAAGGGCAAAAACCTCGCGGGATGCTTTTATCAACCCGAAGTTATTTTAATTAATCCGCAGTTTTTGGCAACGCTTGACAAGCGGGAGTTTAATTGCGGCATCGCGGAAATCATTAAATACGCGGCAATAGCGGACAGCTCCATTTTTGCTTTGCTGGACGACGCCGGGGCGAATATCGACAAACTTATTTACAAAAGCGTACTCATAAAAAAGGAAATCGTGGAGAGCGACGAGCGGGAAAGCCTTACCCGCATGAAACTTAATTTCGGGCACACCTTGGGGCATATCGCGGAAAAGGCGGGCGGCTACTCCCTTTACAGTCACGGTGAAGCGGTAGCGTACGGAATGCGCAAGGAAACGCAACTTCTTAAGCTGGCGGGGTTGGCGGAGGATAACGGCATAATTGAGACATACCTTGACAAATTCGGATTGAATATTACTCCCCCGCTTACCAAAGAAATTGTCGTAAAAGATATTTTCTCGGATAAAAAAATGCGCGGTGACAGCTTGTACTTCGCGGGGTTTTCCACTCCCGGCAAAGGAATGGTCTACAAGTTTTCAAAAGAGCAAATGCTCTCTTTGCTGGACCGATTGTTTTAAGGAGGGTCAAAGATGGCTGTTTTATTCGATAACAGATTGCAGGTTGTCCTTTTTGGCGAATCGCACGGCAAGGCTATAGGCGTAACAATATCCGGTCTGCCTTCGGGCATAGAAATTGATTACGCCTTAATCGAGGCTAAACTTGCCGCGCGCAAAGCAAAGGCGGCGGCCTTTTCCACTCCCCGCTTTGAGGAAGATAAATTCGAGATATTAAGCGGCGTATATAACGGAATGACCACGGGAGAGCCTTTGTGCGCCGTTTGCCATAACAAAAATATCAGAAGCGAGGATTACGCCAAGGTAAACGAATTTTACCGTCCCGGTCATGCCGACTATTCCGCCGCTATGAGATACAAGGGTTTTTGCGACCCAAGAGGGGGCGGCCATTTTTCGGGCAGGCTTACCGCCCCTATGGTGTTTGCGGGAGCAATCGCTCAAAGCGCGCTGGCAAAATACGGGATTGAGATATATTCGCATATTTTCAAGATTAAGCACATAACGGACAAAAGCGTAAGCGATGCCGGCGAAAGCGAGATGAAAAGCATTTATAACAATCCGCTGCCCGTAATCGACAAAACCATTGTGCCCTTATTGGAGGAATTGTTTGAGGAATACAGGCGCGATAAAGACAGTCTGGGCGGCATTGTGGAAACGGTAGTTAAAAATGTGCGGGCGGGCATCGGCGGCACACACGCCCAAAGCCTGGAGTCTCGGCTTAGCAGCGCCATGTTCGCAATCCCCGCAGTCAAAGGCATTGAGTTCGGGCTGGGTTTCGGGTTCGCGGAAAGCTCGGGGAAGCGCGCGAAAGACGAAATAGGGATTAAGGACAATAAGATTTACACCTTAGCCAATAACAACGGTGGGATACTGGGGGGCATAGCCAACGGAGAGGATATAGTGTTCAAAGTGGTTTTCAAGAGCGTGTCCTCAATAGCAAGCGAGCAAATGAGCGTAAACAGGCAGAGCGGACAAGAAGGCGTATTGAAGATAGAAGGCCGGCACGACGTGTGCGTAGTGCCGAGGGCTGTCCCCGTGGTAGAGAGTATGACCGCCCTGACTATACTTGACGGTTATCTGGAGGCTTTGGGATATGACGGATATTAAGAAATTGCGGCAGGAGATAGACAATATAGACGGCAAGCTGAAAGACTTGTTTATCCGCAGACTGAAGGTGTCCGAACAGGTGGCGCAACAAAAACTTACACTCAACACCCCCGTATACGATAAAAGGAGGGAAGAGGAGATATTAAGCGGCTTAGCAGGGGAAGAATACGCCAATTATCTATCCGGCCAGTTTAATCTGGTTATGCGCAATTCCCGTAATATTCAGTATAAGAGTATCGCGGAGCAGAAAAATATTTCTTACGCCGCGAACGCGCAAAAAGAAATTAAGGAAGAAACAGTATTCATACAGGGAATGCCGGGAAGCTATTCGGACATAATAAGCGAAAAAAAATATCAGCGCACCAAGTTTGTATATAAGCAATACTTTGAGCAGGTTTTCAAGGCAGTGGAAGAAAAGGACAATTCGGTGGGCGTCTTGCCCATGGTCAATTCCACCGCGGGCATGGTGGGCGAGGTATTTCAGTATTTATATAAATACAATGTGTATATTTCCGCTCTGGAAGCGCTGCCGGTAAGCCATTGCCTGCTTGCCTGCCACAGCGATTTTGCCAAGATAAAATATGTTATCAGCCATCCGCAGGCGCTTGCCCAATGCCGCGCTTTTATTGAAAAGCACAATCTTATCCCTATCCCCAACGATAATACCGCGCGCGCAAGCGAATATGTAAGGGAGTTGCAAAGCGAGGAATACGCGGCGATTTCTTCGGAGGAATGCGCAAGGCTGTATAAGCTGACCGTATTGCAAAAAAACCTCAGCGATATGGAAAACAATACCACCCGCTTTGCCTTTATTACAAATAAACCCATAGTAAACGCCGAGTGCGACAGGATAAGCGTAATATTTGAATTGGATAACACCGCCGGCGCGCTTAATAACGTGCTTAGCACCTTCGGCAGCCTTAATATTAATATCAATGCCTTGCATTCCATGCCGCATAAGCAGAAACCCTTTGCTTTTAATTTTTACGCGGAGTTTACAGGCAACCTTAACGATAAGGATATAATCGCCCTGCTTTATCAGTTGGAAAACGAATTGCCGTATATCAAAATCACAGGGTCTTTCAAGGGGGCGTAAATGTTAAGGATAAGCGGTTGCGGAAAAGTGCTGGGTACGGTTGTGCCGGACAGCGATAAGAGCATATCGCATCGCGCGATAATGCTCGGCGCTATTGCGGAGGGCAGGAGCAAGGCGCAAAATTTATTGTTTTCCGAGGATGTGAGGGCTACAATAGAGTGCTTTAAGCAGCTTGGGACCGGTTTTGAATTTGACGGCAATACGGTTACAATTGCTCCCGTTCCGCTGAAAAAGCCCGAAAGCATCCTTTATACCGCCAATTCCGGGACTACCACAAGACTGCTTGCGGGCATACTGTCCGCTCAGGCGTTTGACGCTACCTTGTCGGGAGATACTTCTCTCAATTCCAGACCTATGCAAAGGATACTCACTCCTCTCCGCCTTATGGGCGCAAAAATCAACGCGCGGGAGGACAAGTACTGCCCTTTGCGGATTGAGGGCGGTAAACTGCACGGAATAGATTATTATCAGGAGGTAGCCTCCGCTCAGCAAAAATCCGCGATACTGCTGGCGGGTTTATACGCCCAAGGCAAAACGCGGGTATTTGAAAATGCGCAAAGCAGAAATCATACGGAAATTATGCTCCGGGAGATGGGCGCGGATATTGAAATAACGGAAAATTGCATATCCGTCAGCCGCGGCAGACTGCAGGCGACAGACCGCAGGGTGCCGGGAGATATCTCTACGGCAGCCTTTTTTATGGCCCTCGCGGCAATAAAGGAAGGGGCGCGCGTCACCATAAAAAACGTGGGGCTCAATCCTACCCGTACCGGTATTATTGATATTCTGGAGCAAATGGGCGCGGAAATCACCATTGATTACACAAAAACTGAGGGTGAGGCTTACGGGGATATTACCGTAACCGGACGAGGCCTGAGGGGGGTGGAAATCGGTGGGCAGATTATCCCCCGCCTTATTGATGAATTGCCCATTATTTGCGTGTGCGCCGCTTTTGCGCAAGGCACAACGGTTATAAAGGATGCCGCGGAGCTTAAGGTGAAGGAAAGCAACCGCATAAAAAGTATGGTGGAGCAGCTAAGGGCAGGCGGCATTAACGCTTACGAATTGCCTGACGGTATGGTTATCGAGGGGGGCAAAGGCGAGGGCGGCGATTTTTATTCATACAACGACCATCGCATTGCTATGAGTATGATTATCTTTGCGCTGTGCGCTCAAGGCGAAAGCACCGTTTCGGGTGAGGAATGTATCGGCATATCCGCGCCCAATTTTGTTTGCGCCTTGAGCGGACTGGCAAAAGACAGTATCCGCTAACCCT
>JBMNTS010000052.1:0-6918 GCA_050945855.1 Christensenellales bacterium
GATTTTTTCAAACAAATCGATATACGCGTATTCGCCCAGACGGGCGATAATCCCGCGGTTGTTTTTATCCCCGCTCTCTTTTGCCAGAGCGGGAGCGGCGGCAAAAGACACCTTGACTCCCTTGCCTCTCGCCTCCGCGATAAGAGCGGAATAAACCTTAACCTTTTCGTTGTCCACAATAATTTTTTCTATATTCGCGCCCGCCCGGAGCGCTTCCGCTATACTGTTCTTTCCGGATATTATCATTTTGTTTTTCCTTATTTTTGCAATTATTCCCCGTATGCGGCGCTTATAAGCTCATTGAGCCTCTCATGCTTTCCCGTAAGGTAAAGATAGCCAATAATCGCCTCAAAGCCCGTCGCGCTCTTGTATTCCGCCGCGCTGGCGTGTTTGGGCAGGGTATTTACTTTGGCGTTACGGGCGCGCAAAAAAATATTCAGTTCCTCTTGAGTGAGCATATTTTCAATGGAGCGCAGCGCGTCGCTCTGCCGTTTGGCGTTAATCTGTTCGGCGGCGTAACCGTGCAGGGCATTGGTTTTTCCCTTGCAGGTGCTGGCCAACTTAACCCTTACAAAAAGGGTATGTACGGCATCCCCCACAAAACTTAAGACCAGCGGATTGAGATTAGCCGCTTCCTCCGGCGCCATAACGGAGGGATTTTGCGGCATATACTTGAGATTCATAATCATATTATACATTAATCGGATAATATTATCAATTATTTTTGCCCCTTGCCCTTAACGGCTTAAAGCAACAGGGTGTCACCTCGGCATTTTCTTTACGCTTACCGCGCCTTGCGGTATAAGCGTGAAAGTTAGCGATTTAACATATTGACAATTATAAGTCTATGAATTATAATTACTTTAACTTACTATGCCCAAACTGTGTCCAAACTAACGAGTTTGGCAATGGGTCCGAATAAGGAGTTGTTATGAACAAGAAAATAAAAATAATTCTGGTATGCCTTTTTGTGGTTTTGGCTGCAATGACTCTCGCGGGGTGCAACCTTTTTCCCAAAAACTCTTTAGACCCAAATACTATCGGCGTGACCAATATCAATCTTGTGGAAAGCGAAATACGCCTTTGTCCTCCCGACAGCAACATACCCTCGTACAGACCGGACTACAGTAGGTACGATTTGCAGATAAGCATCTGGCCGGAGAACGCCACCAACAAAAACGTCACCATCGCTTTGGAAAACACCGCGGACAGCGAATATCTGGGCATTACCGCGGAAGGCAAGCTGACTTCCAAAAAATCCAAAGGCAAGCTTAATACGGAAGGCAACTTTGTGGGCGAGCCCATTTATGTGGTTATAACCAGCGTTTCCAATCCTACGGTATCCAAGCGCGTGACCGTCTATGTGGAGGCGGTCGCCATAACCGGCTTTAAGTTTGTGCCCCCGACCAAGACCTTTACAATAGGTGACGCTCCCTGGAGGTTAATTCCCGAGTTTATCCCCCGCCACGCTGTTATAGGCATTGAAAACTTAAGCTTTTCCTCCACCAACGAGGAGTTCGCGACGGTGGATGCGGACGGACTTATCTCCCCCTCCGAGTCCAATGTGGGTCAAACCACCATAGAAGTCACCACCACGGCGGGCGGCGTGGACATTCAGGGCAACTTTGACGTAAGCGTAAAATACGAGGAGCCTAAGTGGACGCTGGGCATTGACCACGGCGGCGTTTTGGACGGACAGTCGCTTTATACCCAGGTAGTAGGCCATCTGGAGGAAATTCCCTTCTTCATCACCACAACGCAGACCAGGGCGGACAACCACCCCGCGATAGAATGGCGTGTGGACAATCAAAGAAAACCGGGCGAAGAGGGACAGACCTTCAACTATATGCCCGACGACATTATGAGAGGTACGCATAAGGTAAGCGTGCGCATAACGGACGCCAACGGTCAGGTGCAGGTTATCGAGTCCCCCAATATAGAAATTTATGAATACCTTACCCCCGCCAATGTAACCTTAACTGCCAACTACGCTTTGCCCGCATACGCCAGAGATAAGGTATACGTAAGCGCTGATATTGAAGAGGATTACTATCCGCCGGAGTCCATTGACTGGTATCTGTATAATACGGTCACGGGAGAACTAGAGCCTTGCTTAGGCACCAGCGCCGCCGGCAACAATTATGAATTTTCTTTCAACATCCCCAAAGCGGGCAGCTTCCAGTTGCAGGCTAACTGCTCTGTCAAGTTAAGCTCTACCGAAATTTCCATAGTTCAAAAACGAATGACGGAAATTATCGAAGTGGAAGAGGCCGCCGAAGGCAACAATATTCAAAACGTTTATTTGGAAGGCATTAACACAGGAACGCCGGGTTCGCCCAGCTATCTACCCTTTGTTACCTGGGATGCTCCCACCGTAAGAGATGAGATTACGGTGGAGGTAGACAGGGAGGGGGTAATAACCCGTATGAGCTCGGCGGACCCGAGTTATTCAGGTTTTTTTTATTTTAACGGGTTTGCGATTCCGCAGGGCGTAGCTTCGCTCAGTCAGACCTTTAGCGTGCGTGTTAAGGGCGCGACTTACGGCTATACCGAAAGCGTGACCTATACCGGAGGCAGCATTGCCCCCGCGCAATACAAACATCTCAATCTGATAGATTCCTATTTGAATCTTAACACGTATATCCCCAATCTTAAAAAACTGGGCAAAATCATCAATTACCTGCACATGTTCAGACCCGCCGCTTTCGCGGTGCCGCCCGGCGGCGGCGAAACGCGCACGGGCTACAAAGTCAACTTATATTCCCCCCTTTCGTACGACGAATTGGATAATGACTTGTATCAGGCGGGCTTGCCCTCCGATTACGGCACAAAAAGCTATACCGCCGAACAGATTAACGTTTTCAGGTTGATAAGCGCCGCGAACAACGCCTACGGCGAAAGCGGCAGATACTCTTTCAATTATCTGGTAAAGGCGGACGGAAGCTTTGACGCGACCTTTTATTTTAACGACCAGGGAGACATTGTCAACAGGACGGCGCAAAGCAGGGAGGAAGTCCCCGCCCTGCCTCATTATACCTCAACGCCCAGAGCGGAAAGCTATGACGACTTTTTTACCGAAATACCGGCGCAGGACATAAGCGTCACTACCAGCAATCAATTATATCTTGCCGCCAGCTGGGGACTTAGACCGGTGCCCGTTGCAGGCTCCCCCGCAGCCGAAGTTTACGAAGCCGCCAAAAGCGTACTTAGGCGCATAATAGACAATTCCATGAGCGAGGCGGAAAAAGTGCACGCCATATACGATTATCTCTCTTGTGAAGTGCTGTATGACAACGAACTGCTGGATTTAAGTATGCTGCCCGAGGCAGAGCGTCCCGCCGACTTTTACAACTACGACGGCTTTTATATGGAAGGAGTATTCCTCAACGGCAGCGCGGTTTGCGACGGTATCGCAAAGAGCTTTTTGCTGCTCGCTTATATGGAAGGCATATCCGCGGTTAAAGTGTCCGGCTCTTCCGAAGGAGTGGGGCACGCGTGGAATTACGCGCTGGTGGACGGCAAATGGTACGGCGTGGATGCCACATGGGCAAGCGTTGGCTATAACGGAAACAAGGAATTATCCACGCATAGGCATTTGCTGGTCACCGATGCCGCGCTGTTGGTCAATCATTCGCCCCTGGGCGAATATCCTCCCACCGAGGAGCAAGGGCTGGGATATGAGCAGTATTATCAAAAAACTGTGCCCAACACCCCCGACTTCGACCACTATATCAACGACGCTTCGGAGTTTGAAACCCTGTATCAATATTATGAAGAATTGGTAGCAGAGGATACGGAATTGACCGAACTTTATGTAGAAATAGATTTTGATTTCCCTGTAGACCAAGGCGCCGTGCATGACTTTTTTACCACTGTCAACGTGGGCGAGACCTTCAACTGGATATTGCTTGGCAACCTCAAGGTGGTTTACGTTATCGTCAAGTGAGGTCGCGCTATTATAGAGACGGCTTGATTTTTGGAGCGGTATATGACCTTTAAGGAAAGTGAGTGTTTTTTGGGCAGATGCCTTAATATTTGCACCGCAAAAGCGGAGCTTGCGGTAACCCTGGACGTGGGTCCGCGCATTATCTCCTTTGCGAAGAAGGGAGAGGACAATATTTTTTTCAATGATATTCACGACGAGAGAAAAAGGGATGTTTCCGCCGTTTTCGGCAAGGGCGCCCGGTGGCATATTTACGGCGGCCACAGAATCTGGGTAGCCCCCGAAGGGGAGGAAACATACGTGCCCGACAACGATAAGGTGGACTATGAGGTAAAGGGCAATACGGCGGTGTTTACCGCCCCGCCGTGGAAAAAGCGAAATATACGGGTCAGTTTGGAGATAGAGGGGACAGAGGATAATTATTTCAGGATTGCCATGCGCGCGAAAAACGTGGGGCAACACCCCCGGACGTTCGCGCTGTGGGGGCTTACGGTGTGCCGCGCGGGCGGCAGTCTGGATATCCCGCTTTCCCAAGCGAACAAAGGGTATTTGCCTAACAGAAACATAGTGCTTTGGAGCTATTCGGATTTCTTTGACCCCAGATTTACCCTTGCCAACGATAAGCTTACGGTAAGGGGCAGCGCGCTGGGCGTGAAGCCCTTTAAGGTGGGGGTGTTCAATCCCGACGTTTACTGCGTTTTCAGGCTGGAGAACACGACTTTTATCAAAGAGGCAAAAATGCCCGAAGGCGTTTATCCGGACATGGGCTGCAATATCGAATGCTATACCTGCAATCCCATTCAGGAAGTGGAGACGCTCTCTCCGCTTACCGAGGTAATGCCGGGGCAGGAAATTACGCTGAGCGAATATTGGAGGATTTTGTAATGATAGAGTTAAAGCACGCGGATGTGATTTTCGGCAAAAAAAGTATATGCACTTCCATGGGCATTGGCGCTCATCAGGACGACCTTGAGATTATGGCGGCGCACGGCATAATTACCGCTTACAAAAACGGCAGCGAGGGCTTTGTGGGCGTTGTGACGGCGGACGGCGCCGGCTCTCCCCGCGCCGGAGAATACGCGGATATCAGCGACGCTCAGATGGCGGTGCTGAGAAAGGAAGAGCAAAAAGAAGCCGCCCTGCTGGGCGAATACTCCTGTCTTGCAATGCTCAATTATTCCTCGCGAGAAATCAAAGACCCCGCGGAGAAGAGCGTGGAAGAGGATTATTACAGATTATTAATGCATTTTAAGCCCAAAATCGTATATATTCACAACCTTTGCGACGCGCACCCCACCCATGTGGCAACCGCCGTAAAAGCTATCGCAGCAATGCGCAGAATGGAGCGGGATTTGCGCCCCTTCGCCGTTTACGGCATGGAGGTCTGGCGGGATTTGGACTGGCTGCCCGCCGACGAAAAGGTAATATTCGACCTTTCCGCGCACAGGGAACTTCAGCTTGATTTGATAAGGGTTTTCCGCACCCAGATAGCGGGCGGCAAAGCGTACGATTCCGGGCTTATGGGCAGAAGGCAGGCAAACGCCACCTTCGGCGCTTCCCATTCCGTGGACAGCTATGCCTTATGCTCTTACGGCATGGATCTGACCCCGCTTATTGGGGACGAGAGCATCGGGCTTGCCCAATTTGTCGCCCAAAAGATAAGGAAATTTGAAAATGAGGTCATAAAGGTCTTATCATAAAAAGCGGACAAACGCCGGGCAATAGCGTTCACCGGGACATAACCGCCTCCCCCACCCTGACTGCAAGGTAAAATATTAGCAAATATTTTGCATTTTTTTCATACTTTTCCCTTTGTTGCATAAAAATTTATTTTTATTTGTAATCGCAATTTTTATCCCGCTTTTGGGCGGTTACCGTCATTTTTTTGCTCAAAAAAAGATATAAAACAAGCTATTCATATAACTATTTTTATGCATATATTATATTAATACAAGAAATGGGTATTGACAATTTAAGGCTTCTGATGGTAAAATAGCACTACATTTGGGCAGGGACAACTCTGCCCGAAAATCTACAAAAAAATTAATGCAGGTGGCGACACCGCTTTTTGTATCCTAAGGGAATTAGGAGGAGGTAATCTATGAAAGTAAGCGTGACGATGAAAAGAGTTTTACTAGTGCTTATGTGCCTGATTATGGTCTTTTCCATCGCAGCATGTTCGGAGAGAGTGCCGGATGAGTTGGACAGCGGACCTAAAACGGCGCCGCCCAAGCCCAAGAGCACGGATATCGTCAATCAGATTACGAGCAATGAGGGCAAGGCCGAGATTACCCAAACTATCAGGAACAAATCCTTAGTTCAGAAATCTTCGGGAGAAGATTGGGTACATATGGACGTTGAGATACGGTATTATCTCAAGGATTACCTTGCTCAACCCATCAAGGTCACCGAGTACAGCATAATCCTCAAAGGCAATATCAATATCCGCAACAACGACGCCACGCAATTTTTCCTGGAGATGCGCGAAGTTCAGACGGGTAAACTCACTTTAGGATTGTACGGCTACAGGTCGGTTACCTACCTTGTAATAGGGGAAGATAAATTCTATCTTAACGAAGTAAATATCACCGAACTCGCGCTCACCATAATAGAGGCGCTGAAAGATTCGGGTATAGACCCCACAACGCTGGTGTCCGGCATGATATCTGGCAATACTGGCATCGAAATGGTGGACGGGATTCTCAAGGGAGTCGGCTTCATCATCTGGGGCAGCCAATTCACTCAAACGATTACGGATGAAGGGAGCACGCAGATTATTTCCGCTCCCATGAAAATAAACACCCTTTTAAGCCTTGTCAAGGGCGGCTCGCTGCCCGGCTTGGGAGCGATCAGCTGGGAGGCGTTCGGTCTGCCCAATATTGACAGATTATTAGACCAGATTCTCGGATTTGGCTTACATACGATTTTTGAAAAGAAATGGCCGATAATGGACGCAAGAATTTCCGCTATTTCCA
>JBMNTS010000053.1:0-6773 GCA_050945855.1 Christensenellales bacterium
AAGGTGGTAAAAAAGATGAGCAAACCGGTGACAAAGACGATTAATGAAGCAATCAACGCCAACGACGGTATAAATAAGGTTTACAGCGAAGTATACCGCAACTGCAGAATAGGAATGGCCAATATTAAGGCTATAAAGCCGCAGGTATCCGACCATGCGCTTTTGGACTTGTTCAACGCCCAGTATAAAGGATACGAAACGCTGTCCAAGGAAATCGAACTGCAGGCCGCGATAGAAGACAAGCAATTAGACTCTCCCGGACTCCTTTCCAAAGCCGTGGTGTGGGGAGAGGCTTTTGTCAACGCCATAAAAGGAAATTCCCCCAGCGATATAGCGGAATATATGCTGCAGGGGATTAATTCGGGGATGCTAAGGCTTACAAAATTGCAAAACGCGGAAAAAGAGTACGCGGATAACGAAATGATTGCCAGATTGATGGGGCAATACCGACACAATGAGGAAGTGCTGAAAGCATATTTATAATTAATTAGTCATAATCCGATAAAAACACAGAAAAATTGCCTGTGACAAAAGAGTCCGGGCAATTTTTTGTATACTATTGAATTTGCAGTAAGAATATGGTAAATTAGAGAAAACAAAAGCGCAGTCAGGGAGGGATTGATTTTGGATAAAAAAGTGGTACTGATAACGGGCGCATCCTCAGGCATAGGGCTTGCATCGGCAAAGCTGCTTGCGGGGGCGGGCTACAAGGTTTACGCCCTTAACCGGAAGCCCTTTGAGCAAGAGGGCATCACCTACATATCTACGGACATCACCAAAGAAGAGCAGATAGACAATGCTTTGAGTATTATCGCGCAAAAAGAAGGCAAAATAGATATCCTCGTCAATAACGCGGGCATGGGCATTTACGGCGCGACCGAGTACACCGACCCGGCGGACGCAAGATATTTGTTTGACGTAAATTTCTTTGCCCCCGTCCGTCTTGCCCAGAAAGTGCTTCCCCTGATGCGTAAAGCTGGAGGAGGCAGGATAATCAACATAAGCTCTCTTGCGCAAGTGTTTTGTCTGCCTTTCCAAAGCTTTTACTCTTCTTCAAAAGCGGCTCTGAGCGCGCTGTTTTCCGCTCTCCGCTCCGAGGTAAAGCCCTTTAATATACAAGTTGTCAACATTATGCCCGGCGACATTGCCACCGGCTTTACCGACAACCGCAGAATAAGCATTTCCGGACAGGAGCTTTATGCGGCCCGCATCGAAAAAAATCTCGGCATAATAGAAAGGGACGAACGCAACGGCATGAGCGCGGAGTCTATCGCACGCGCGGTGCTTAAATCGGCGGGCGCGCGCAAACCCAAACCTAACGTCACGGTGGGGCTGAAATATACGCTTTTTTATGTGTTGGCAAAGGTATTACCCTCAAATTTTGTAAATAAAATCATGTATATGATGTACGGAGGGGAGTAAAAAGCAGTATTACGCCGAATATTGTCGAAACAGTAAGACAGAGCAAAAAATAATTCAAATAAAAATTAGAGAAAAATCAAAAATGGGTATTGAAAATAAAAATGCTATGTGCTATCATGTATAAAAGGGGAAAAAGGAAGGGCCAAAATGAATAAGAAAAATTACCCATATCTGTTGCCCACGGCAACGGACCACGTTGTCAGCGGTGAATTTTGCACCAAGGTGACTCCTATTATTTCAGGTTCGCCCTATTATCAGTCTTGTCTTAAGGCATTCGGCAAAAAGGGCGAAGTGGTAAAGGTGCCTTACGCCGCCTCGTACGATACCGCAAGCGCCATGGCGCCTTGTTTTGAGTGTGAAATTCTCAATTTGCGGGAGCAGTGCGATGCTAAGGTTATAGTTCAACAGGCGGCCAAGCCCGCTGCTGCGGCTAAGCCCGCCACCCAAAGGAAGTATTATAAAAAGAGGATATTTATCCTAGCTTTGATATTTATCTTTTCGCTTATAGCTTTGGCGATACCCGTGGTCAGCAACTTTGCGCTGGCGGGGGATTATGTGGACATCGGCGTGGATATACTGGATATTACCGATATCTTTTCCGCAGGATTCAGCCTGCAGGCACTTGTTGACAATCTGGCGATATTGCTTTTGGCTTTATTCCTTATATTCGCTCTTATTCTGACCCTTAAAGCTATCGCGGCAATCATCGGCAAAAAGAAAAGAGGTTTCGGCATATTCTCGCTGCTCGCGCTGATTGCGGCTGCTGCCATTGTTTTTGCAGGTTTCGGGTTTGATTTTCAAGCTTTGTTCGCAAGCATAACCGCGCTGGATTACGGCATTTACGCCCTTATAGGCTGCCCGCTTTTGGTTTTGTTGCTTTCCTTCTTAGCCTATAGAAAATTAAGTTAATCAATAAATCAAAAATTATATAAGGAGGTTTATCATTATGGCAAAGAAAGACAAAAAAGAAGTAGAACAAGTGGTAGTGGCTGAGGCTCCCGCGATAAAAAGACCCAGCGTATCCTTCAGGGTTATGAACAACTGCGGTCCGGTGCCCATCGCAAAACCGGCGGACTTTATTCAGCTTACCCCGGTAGTGCAACCCGTAGCGATGGTACCCTATTCCACGCAGGCTCAACCTATGGCTACCTTTGACGACGAATATTAAGATAAACGTATTTCACAATATACTATCTTAATAAAGAGGAGGTATCATGGGAAGCAACCAATTTGACAATTTCAGCAACCCAAAAACAGGCGAAAACTCCAGGATAACCGCGCGTCTGCAAAGCGCCCCTTACTTTAAGTATTTTGCGCAAGCGCAGGACAAAGCCATAAAAAAGGACGCCACTCCTTATGTGAGGACTTATATGGCGGACGCAAAAGCCAACGAACCCATCCAAGCCGAGACCGTGCCTGCTCCGGTAAGCCTGCCTAAGGCGGCTCCCGCGAAAGCGGTAAAGAACGGCAAGAGCAGCAAGAAAAGGGTTTTGGTAATTATCTTGGTTACCCTTTTCGCGTTGATTGGCGCGGCAATACCTTTTGTGTCCAGCTTAGGCATCCTTTCGGATTACATAAACATCGGTCAGGATATTCTGGGCATAGCAACGATTTTCGCGGCGCCGCTCACTTTGGAGTCCATTACCGCCAATATACCGCTGATAATTTTAGCGTTATATACCCTTATTATCGCTATCGTTTTCATACTTTCGGTTATTTCGCTGTTTAGCAGCAAACGCATCGGCGTAGGACTTCTGGCCTTTATGGCGTTCGTATTAGGCGCAGGCTATCTGGTGACCGCTTTGCCGGATTTAATCACCTTATTTGTAATAGACGGACTATTTGACGAATATGGCAAACTGGCCTTAGTAGGGCTGCCTTTACTGATATTCATTATCAGCACCTTAAGATATAAAAAACATTAATGATAGGAGGCATTATGAAAGAGCAATCCCAACAAAACTTTGTAGCAGAACCAAACGAGTTTTTAAGCCCTCGTTTCCAGAATTCACCTTACTATGTAACTTGCCTGAATTCCTTTGCGCACGATGATTCCAAGGTGATAAGACCGTACGAAGCTGCTTTTATCGCGGATCTTAACGGCATGCCGCTGGCATACGACCCCATGGAAAGCAATCCCAAGTTTTTGGATATAGTATACGGGACGGATGTTGAGGCGGAAGCGGAAGTATGCGTTGAGCAACCTGCCAAGGAGAAGAAGGCAAAAGGCGGAGTAAAACTGGTAAAGAGAAGAGCGCTGGTATTATTCCTTGTCTTTTTATTCTCCGCGATAGCGCTGGCCATCCCCGTAATCAGCAGTCTGGCTATCCTGCCCGATTACATAAACATCGGCGTTGACGTGCTGACAATAGCGGATATCTTCGGGGGCGAACTGGGACTCGATACAATAACCGACAATCTGCCCATTATTCTTACCGCTCTGTTTATGGTCTTCTCGCTGATTTCGGTGATTATATCCTTGCTCGCATTGTTTACCAAAAAGAAGAAGTGCTTCGGTATTATTGCGCTGTTTGCTTTAGTCGCCGCAGTAGCGTTTGCGCTTGCCGGCTTCCAGTTTGATTTCAACGCCGCTATAGGCGGAATAGCCGGGCTTGATTACGGCGTATACGCTATGGTAGGCTGCCCCTTGCTCATATTAATACTTTCTTTGTTCGGATATAAAAAAATAAAGTAATTGATTAATGAAAAAATAAAGAGATTAAGGAGAAAAGAAATATGGCTAAGAAAAAACAACCAGTAGAACAAGTAGTAGTGGCTGAGGCTCCCGCGCCCAAAAGACCCAGCGTTTCTTTCAGAGTTATGAATAACTGCGGCCCCGTGCCCATTGCGAAGCCCGCGGACTTTATTCAGCTTACACCCGTGGTACAGCCTGTAGCGATGGTACCTTATTCCACTCAGGCTCAACCCATGGCTACCTTTGACGACGAATATTAATATATTCGGCAGCCATTGCGTAAAAGTTCAATAAAAACGATAAATCACATCAGCTATGGTGTGATTTTATCATACCCTAAAACCTATAAGCCATAACAGTAAGGAGAGAAAGTCAATGAAGCGTAAAAATCATTTTAGAAATATTACGGCATTACTGCTGGTGGTCGCAATATCCGTATTGGTACTCTTCGGCATGCTCCAGTCCATGGAGTACGGAGTGCGGCCGGAGATTACCGCGGAGGCAAACAACGTGATATTGCTAATCGGGGACGGAATGGGTTTCAATCATATAGCTGCGGCGTCATATTTAGGCGATGTGGCAATGGACTTGTTTGAGTATGGCGGCAGCGTCACCAACCGTTCTCTCAGCAGCAAGGTTACGGACAGCGCGGCAGCGGCTACTGCTATGGCTACCGGAGTAAAGACGGTCAACGCCATGATTAGTTTTTCCGGTCTCAAAAAAGTGACTAATCTTGGGGAACTCGTAAAACAGAACAACAAAAAACTGGGCGTTATCTCTACCAAATCGGTCACGGACGCCACTCCCGCCGCCTTTACCGCGCACAACTTTTTAAGGATTAATCAGCGCGCGATAGCGATAGAGCAAATCCGCTACAGCGATTGCGACGTGCTGTTCGGGGAAGGACGCAAGTATTTTGACCCTCACGCCAAGCGTGTCGAAAAAGAGGACAGGGCGTACGTCAATACATATTCGGAGCTTGTGGCTAACACCAAGGCAAAGGCTTTTGCCATTTTTGACGAGGTGGAGCCTGACAGCGAGCATAACTTAGCCGCCCTTACCGCCGTTGCTCTGGAGATGCTGCAAAACGAGGACGGTTTTTTCCTGATGGTGGAAGGCTCTAAAATAGATTCTCACAGCCACGCCAATGATATGGAAAAAATGCTTGCGGAATTTTGGGCGTTCAACGCCGCGGTATTGGTCGCGCTGGATTTTGCGGCGGACAATCCCGATACCACCGTAATTGTGACAGCCGACCACGAAACGGGAGGGCTTACTCTGCCCGAGGTATTGTCCGAAGCGGCGATAAATGACGATTGCTTTACCAGAGGAGGGCATTCGGGCGCCAATGTGCCGTTTTTTGCTTACGGTCCGGGCGCCGATCAGATTCCCGCAACAATAGACAATACGGACATATTCCATATAATCAAACAGCTGTTATTTTGATTAACTGACATCCTCCCCGAAATTACATTTCTTGTAAAATTCGGGGTATAACGCGCAAATTATTCGCCTTGCCTATTGACAAGGCGTAGTATTTGATTTAATATGTAATTAAGTAAAAAAATAGTGAGGTAAGCTATATGGCTAAGAAAAAAAGGGCGGAGACAGTAGCCGCCGTTGCTCCGGAAATCAAAGCGCCCGTAAGACCGAGCGTGTCTTTCAGAGTGATGAACAATTGCGGTCCCGTCCCGATTGCGAAACCCGCGGATTTTATTCAACTTACTCCTATTGTGCAGCCGATAGCGTTTGTGCCTTATTCCACGCAGGCTCAGCCTTTAGCTACTTTCGATGATGAATATTAATAAAAATGCGGGGGAGCAAGAAGAATGACAGATTCTGAAAAAAAAGATTTTTACGTCGATGCGCAATGCGAATACGGTTTTGAGGAAACGCCTTACGGACAGGCTTTTATAAACAGCAAACAGCAATATCATGCCGAATGCGCGCTTTCTCCTTATAACCAAATGTATTTTGAGGCTATACAATGCCCTCCCGTTCCGGTTTGTCCCTCATCCGCATCCTCCCACTCCAGGCTCGAAAGCCAAAAGCCCACTGTATATAAGGAGTTTTTTGAGCAGGCGTTGAGCACCCCTCCCGTATATCCTTTCGACAGCAAGACCGTTGCCGCTCCCATAGTGCTGCAAAGAGCGTTTGTGCCTAAAGAGGAACCCGGGGTTTTTGAAGTCAAGGCGGAAGTATCCACACAAGTGGCTAAACCCGTCCGCAAAAAGAATTACGGCGTGTTGTTTATCGTCGCGCTGCTCTCCTTGGCGGGAGTTATGACGATTTTTCTCGGCAACTCTATTTCCATATTTGATATAGGGATAAATGTATTTGATATTAAAGCTATCCCCTCGCTGGGATACCAGGTGTACGCGCTTATCGTTTTATACGCCTTAATGATGCAGCTATGCTTTGTGTTGGCAGTAATTGCTATCTTTTCCAATGAAAACCCGTGGTTCGGCTGGTTTGCTTTGGCAGGCGTAATTTTAGCCCTTGTCTATTCCGTAGTCAAACTGGACTTGATATTCAACTTTGATTTGGCAGCCATATCCGGTCAGTACGGCTTAATGATATTAATAGGCATACCCTTGATTATCCTGCTGCTCAGACCTTTCTGCATTAAAAAGAAGGCAGCGTAAACGTAAAAAAA
>JBMNTS010000054.1:0-6397 GCA_050945855.1 Christensenellales bacterium
ATATCCAACACGACAGCCTTTATATAATATTATATTATACATTTAAAGTCAAATAAAAACGTTAAATTTTTCATTTTTTTCTTTGCGAACACACCTATGTACCGCCTTAAAAATCAATAGCGCACGCTGTGTAGGTACAGCCCTTGCGGCGGAGCGGTTTCTCCCCTGTGCTCTAACCCTTTGCCTTGAAAAATCAGGTTAATGCATTCCTCGCTTTTTTTGCCCTTTCCTATATCCAGCAGAGTGCCCACGATTATTCTGACCATATTATACAAAAAGCCGTCCGCGGTAATCGTAAAGGTGACTTCCTCCCCGTCCGGTAAAAATCCCGCCGCCTTTACCGTGCGCACGGTGTCCTTCACGTCGCTTCCCGTCGCGCTGAAGCCCGCAAAGTCATGCGTGCCCGTAAGCAGCCTGCAGGCATTTTGCATTTTTGCGATATCCACGTACGGAAGGAGTTGAACATGGGTATGCGCTCTTATGGGGCTGGGGATATCCGCCACATAGAATTTGTAAATATACGTTTTTTCCTTTACGTCAAAGCGGGCGTGAAAATCGCTCGGCACCTTACGCGCGCTTTTTACTCTTATATCCTGGGGCAGAATACGGTTAAGAGCCAGATGCAGCCTGTCCGCGGGAATTGTTTCGGGGGCGTCAAAATGCGCGCTCTGGGCTAAAGCGTGCACTCCGGAATCCGTCCTCCCCGAACCGTAAATCTTAATAGGTTGGGCGTAAAGAGTATACAGCGCGTCCTCAATTGTCTCCTGGACGCTGGGTTGGTTCGCCTGCTTTTGCCAGCCGCAATAATTTTTGCCGAAATATTCGATTATAATCAGATATCTCATAATAATTGAAAAGCCTTGGCAAGCGCTACCGCCGCAATCAGCGCGGCGCAAAAAAGCGCGCCTACCCCGTCCCTGTAAGACATTTTGAGTTTTTTGAATTTGGTGCGGTGTTCCGTCGCGCTGTAGCAGCGCGCGTCTAGGGCTAGCGCAAGCTCGTCCGCAAGCGAAAAGCTGGAAACAAACAGGGGAATCAGCACGGGCAGCAGCGCCTTTGCCCTTTTTACCAATCCTCCCTGGTCGAAACTTGCGCCTCTCGCTTTCTGCGCCATCATAATCCTGTCTATTTCCCCCATAAGGGCGGGAATAAAGCGCAGGGTAATGCTCATTATTATAGCGATGTCGTGGACGGGCAAAATTTTCTTAAAAGGGGATAATATGCTTTCCACTCCGTCGGTTAATTCCATAGGGGAGGTGGTCAGGGTAAGCAGCGTGGTACCCATAACCAAGGTTACCAGCCTTACCGCCATGGTCAGCGAAAAGATTAAGCCTTCCCAGGTCAGCCTGAGCGGCCCGAGTTCCGCAAGAATTCTGCCTTCCCTGTAAAAGAATAAATTCAAAACAGCGGTAAAAATGACTAAAAATAATATGCCCTTAATGCTTTTTACCACGCTTTTCAGGGGAACTTTGCTAAAAAGGATTGTCAGCAGAATAAAGGCGGCAATAAGTATAAAATACTGCAGCTTTTCGCACATAAAAACGGCGGTGACAAACATTATCACGCATGCCAGCTTGATGCGCGGGTCCATTTTATGCACAAAGGAATTGGCGGGATAATACTGACCGAAAGAAATATCTCTAACCATTGCTCCCTCCCAACGCCTTGATAATGCAGGCGGTAAGCTTATCGGTGTCCATAGGCAGGCAATGCAGAGGCAAGCCTTTTTCTCTCAACTGATTGGCAATATTTACGGTATGGGGTATGTCAAGCCCCATTTCCCTAAGCTTGTCCGAATGGCGGAATATCTCTTCCGGTGTGGAGTCGTATATTATCCTGCCCTCCTCCATTACCGCAATCCTGTTTGCGAACTCGGCTATTTCGTCCATATTGTGGCTTATCATTATTACCGTTTGCACCCATTTTTTGCGCAGACTGTCGATAAGGTTAAGGATTTCCCTTTTGCCGCCCGGGTCAAGCCCGGAGGTGGGCTCGTCCAGAATCAGCACCTTGGGTTTTGCCGCCAGCACCCCTGCTATAGCTACCCGCCTTTTTTGTCCGCCCGAAAGGTCAAAAGGAGAACGGTCTTTTATTTGCTCATAATCCAGCCCCACAAGCTCTAAGCTTTCTTTGGCGTTGCTCAGCATTTCTTCTTTGCCGTAACCGAAATTCTTAGGTCCGAAACAAACGTCTTTCAGCACCGTTTCGTCAAAAAGCTGATATTCCGGATACTGAAAAACCATGCCTATGTATGAACGCAGGCGCAGCAGGTCCGCCCTTTTGTCGGCAAGGTCAATATCGTATACTTTTATGCTGCCCATGCCCTTTCTTAACTTGATTAAACCGTTGATATGCTGTATCAACGTGCTTTTCCCCGAGCCGGTAGGTCCTATTATGCCTAAAAAATCGCCTTCCTTTACCGTAAGGTTTACATCTTTTAAGGCATGCCTTTGAAAAGGCGAGCCGGGCATATAAGTGAAATTTAAATTCCTGATTTCAATAGACATATACTTTCCGCCAGTTCTTCATCGGTCAACGCCCTTTCCAAGCGATAGCCCGCCTGCTTAAGATTGAGGCTTACCTGTCCCGCCACCGGCAGCATCAGGTCTGCGGAGCGCAACAGACTGTCCGCCTCAAAAATTTCCCGGGGGGAGGCAACCTTTAAGATTTTTCCGTCATACATTACCGCGACTCTGTCGCTTTCTATGGCTTCGTCCATATAATGGGTTATCAGCACCACGGTCATGCCCATTTCACGGTTTAAGCGTTGTACGGTGTTCAGCACTTCCCGTCTGCCCCGCGGGTCCAGCATGGAGGTGCTTTCGTCCAGTATAAGCACTTTGGGCAGCATAGCCAAAATGCCCGCTATGGCTATCCGCTGCTTTTGCCCGCCCGAAAGCTTAAATGGGGTATGCTTGCGGTATTCGCTCATCTGCACCGCCTCCAGCGCCCAATCCACCCGCCGCGCTATTTCCTCAGGCTCTATGCCAAGGTTTTCCGGTCCGAAAGCGAGGTCGTCCTCAATGATGGAGGCAACCATCTGACTGTCCGGATTTTGAAAAACCATACCCACGTTCTTCCTTATTTCAAACATATTGGCTTCGTCGGCGGTATCAAAGCCGCAGGATATCACACTGCCTTTATCGGGCAGCAAAAAAGCGTTAAGCAACTTTGCCAGCGTACTTTTTCCCGAGCCGTTATGTCCGAGCAGAGTAAGAAATTCCCCCTTGTAAATGTCAAGGTCAATGTTTTCCACACCTTTTTGCACGCTGTCACCCAGTTTATAATCGTAGCTTACGCCCTTAACCTGTATGATTTTTTCCATATATTGTAGTATAACACAAAATGTTTTTATTACATAGTGAATACAAGCCATATTGCATAATTTTGTAAACAGGAAAAGCAAAAAACCCCGCCTTTAAGACCAAAACAATTGACAAAGACGTGCTAATGCTATACACTATTTAGCGTAGGCGCTGTGTATGTTCGTGGCGCCTTTTTTAAAAAGCGGCTTAGGAGGCACTGATGTCAAAAGTAACCGAATTGTTTGGCAGTATGGTTTTCAACGATAAGGAAATGCGCGCCAGGCTGCCTAAAGAAATTTACAACGCTTTTATGAAAACGTGCAAGGGCGGCGAGCCGCTGGAAGAAAATCTAGCCAACCATATCGCCCGCGCGATGAAGGAATGGGCGATAGAAAAGGGAGCCACGCATTTTACGCACTGGTTCCAGCCCATGACGGGTATGACGGCGGAAAAGCACGACAGTTTTATCACTCCCAAGGGTGACGGCACCGCGATTATGGAGTTTTCGGGCAAAGAACTTATTCAGGGTGAACCCGATGCCTCCAGCTTTCCCTCAGGCGGACTGAGAGCCACCTTTGAGGCAAGGGGATATACCGCCTGGGACCCTACCAGCAACGCTTTTATCAAGGACGGCACCCTGTGCATTCCCACCGCTTTTTGCTCATACGGCGGACACGCTCTTGACAAAAAGACCCCGCTTTTGCGCTCTATGGAGCAGTTGGGCAGGCAGGCTTTGCGCATATTGAAACTGTTCGGCAACGACAACGTAAAAAAGGTCATCAGTACCGTAGGTCCCGAACAGGAATATTTTTTGATTGACAGGCAAGTTTATGAAAAACGCCCTGATTTGATTTATACGGGCAGGACGCTCTTTGGCGCGAGACCGCCAAAAGGGCAGGAGTTGGAAGACCATTTCTTCGGGGCGATACGCACCAGAGTGCTCAATTATATGCAGGATTTGGATAAGTCGCTCTGGGAGCTTGGCGTTGCTGCCAGGACCAGACACAACGAGGTAGCTCCCGCGCAGCACGAGCTTGCCCCCATTTACACTACCGCCAACGTGGCGACCGACCATAACCAGCTTGTCATGGAAATGATGAAAAAGGTAGCCATAAATCACGGTTTGGTATGCCTGTTGCACGAAAAGCCTTTTGACGGCGTCAACGGCAGCGGCAAGCACAACAACTGGTCTATGATTACGGATACCGGAATTAATCTGCTGGAGCCGGGCAGCACTCCGGAGGACAACGCGCAATTTTTGTTGTTCCTTACGGCAATGATAGTCGCGGTTGATACTCATCAGGATTTAATCCGTATTTCCGCCTCCAGCGCCAACAACGATTTAAGGCTGGGCGCCAACGAGGCTCCTCCCGCCATAGTGTCTATCTATCTGGGGGATGAATTGACCGATATAATAGAAGCGCTGATTAAAGGCAGCAAATGCAACGGCAAGAGCAAAAAGAACGTCGAGATAGGGGTGGACGCAATCCCCAAAATTCCCAAGGACACCTCGGACAGAAACCGCACTTCGCCTTTTGCTTTTACCGGCAACAAGTTTGAGTTCAGGATGGTAGGCTCTTCCTTTTCCATAGCGGGCCCCAATACGGTAATCAATACTATCGTGGCCGAAGTGTTGGACAGCTTCGCGACCAAGCTGGAAAACGTGCCTCCCGAGAGGTTTCAGGAGGAACTGGACTCACTTATCCGCACCAGTCTTAACGCTCACAAGCGCATAATTTTCAACGGCAACAATTACTGCGAGGAGTGGGAAATAGAGGCTCAGAAAAGAGGTTTGCTCAATTTAAGGAGCACTCCGGAAGCGCTGGCGCATCTGATATCCGAAAAAAATCTTGCGCTTTTCGCGAAATACAACGTTTTTTCCAATGAGGAATTGCTTTCCCGGTATGAAATTTTGCTGGAAAATTATTCCACCACCATAAGGATAGAAGCGCTGGCCACCTTGGAAATTGCCCGTACCTTAATACTTCAAGCGGTTTTGGATTACATCCAAAATCTGACCAATATTGCGGCGAACAAAAAGCAATTGAATATCGACAACACCCTGGAACTGGATTTGTTAAGCGCGATAAGCGCGTTAAACACCGAGTTTTACGACAAAATTCTTTCGCTTGAGCGCAAACTTGAGCAAGCATCCCTCAAGGGCAACGTGCTGGAAACGGCGATGTGTTACCGCAGGGAAGTGTTTTTCGGTATGCAGGAGTTAAGGGCGGTTGCCGACGCCATGGAGCGGATTGTGGGCAAAAAGTACTGGCCTCTGCCCTCATACGGCGATTTGCTCTTCAGCGTGTAGAGGGGGCAAGGTTGACTAAAATATCTTATGTATGATAAAATATTATGCATAAAGGAGAAGTCATGCCGGATAAAATAAGCGCGGCGCTGCTTAAACTGATTGTGGAAGCGAGTCCGGACGGAGAAAGCATAGTAATAGACAAAAAGGACTTGCTGGACAAAATCAGAGAAATCGCGGAGACGGACGAGGAAGGACTTGCCGAGGCCGCGGAAAGACTTTACGCGGGCGGGTTTATCAATATCGTCTATCAGGACGAAGAAGCCTTAGGCGTTGCTCCCCTCCCCAAAGGCAAAGTAACCGCCGGGAAAATAAGCATTTCAAAAAAAGCGGATGTGGTTTCCATTCAGAGCGAATTGGGCCCCCAAATCAATACGAAAAAGATTTTTCAATACGCGTTTATGGGCGCTTTGGCAGGCGGCATAATTTCGGGGGCGTTGCTTGCGATTCTTTTGAGGCTGATATAAAATGGTACTCAATAAAAAGGAAAAAGTCCTTATGGACGCCATAGTTAAAAGCAAGCTTAACAAAAGGGGGCAGACCATGATTGCCCCGCTTACGCTGTTGCAGCATATCCCGTACAATATCGATTTTCGCGCGGAGGAGCTGGAAGGGGTGCTTACCCAGTTGGCTTACGACAATTATTTTTCTCTTGAAACGGCAAAGCGCAAGGGAGAATTGATTTATATAATTACATTGAAAGAAAACGGATTAAGCTATATAAGAGAAAAGCGCGCGGCGCGCAAAAACCTTATCGCCAAGCTCTTGCTGGCTGCGGGCGTTG
>JBMNTS010000055.1:0-5750 GCA_050945855.1 Christensenellales bacterium
ATGACGTGGTTGGCTCCCTTTGCGAAAACAGCGACAAATTCGCGATAGACAGGCGGCTGCCCAAAATCGAGTACGGAGATTACCTTGCCATTCACGACGCCGGCGCGCACGGCTACGCAATGGGCTACAACTACAACGGCAAACTACGCAGCAGCGAAATTCTTTTAGAACCGGATGGTTCCTTCAAACTTATCCGCCGCGCGGAAACGCCCAAAGATTATTTTGCCACCTTCAACTTTATGGAAGAATTTAAGGAGTACAGATAGGCTACATACGCACCGCCACCGCTTTTTTTGCGTAAGGGTCGATAAGCGCGGCGCTGTAGACGGATTCGGAGCCTAAGTACCCTATATAATAGTAAAATCTGTTTGCCCCGTAAGTATCCTCCACTATGGAAATATATATTTCCCTTTGGAGGGTATTTCTTTTTATGCTTTCCTTTAACATGTCCTTTAACGCCCGTGAGGATATTTCCAGGGCTTCCTGATAAGTGGTGGTGCTGTCGTTTATATCCGTAAGAGCAAGCTCGCCGGGTACGTCGTCCGCAATAATGGTTACGGTATCGTAAATTATGTTGCCCCCAAAGGTTACGCCCTGCTGATATCTTATGGAATCCGGGCTCATCTGACCCCGCTGATTCCCGTATTCAAAGCAATACGTTTTCTCCAGTCCTCCCAACTTCAGCGGTATAAGCTCAATCTTTGTAAACTCCTCCGTTTCCCCTTTTATACCGTCGATAATGGGCACAACTTCTTTTATGCCCACCGTTATAACCACCTTAAAATCCTCCGTTTGCCCGAAAAGTTTATGTTTTTCGATATAACTCAAACTTTTTTGCAATATCTTATTAGTATTAACGTTGCAAGCGTAAAGAATAAGTGATATAATCATTAGAATTATTACGATGCTCAGTTTTTTTATCATAAAAGCCTCTTTGTTCTATAATATACTGATAAAAAGGGCGGGATATGCTTTAAGGGGATATCGGCAGATCCAATAAAAATGTCGAAAAAGGGAACATGAAAAAAACAAAAAGGATAGCAAAAGGCATTCGTGCGGGAGTGGTGGGGGCTTTGTCGAATATAGCCATAGCCTCGGGTAAACTCGCCGCGGGTATAATTGGGGGCAGCACCGCCATTACCGCGGATGCCATACAGAATTATTCGGACGCGCTTAGCGGACTGGCTACCGCGGTGGGATTGAGGTACTCCGCCAAGGCGCCGGACGAAAAACACCCTTACGGTCACGGGAGAATGGAATACGTGGCCGCTTTTGTCGTTGCCCTGATGATATTGGCCGCAAGCGTGCAGTTATTTGTTACCTCGCTTAACAAAACGATTAAGCCCTCTCCCGTCAGCTACAATACCTTAGTATTTATCGTCACCCTTGTATTCGCTTCGGGAAAGATTCTCCTTTACATTTATTATAAAATCAAGAACAAAACCGCGAAATCCCCCGCGATCAAGGCTGCAGCCCTAGACTCCCTGGGCGACATAATTATCGGACTGGGAGCGGCGGGTTCGTACTTCTTTTCCCGCTTTACCTCTTTCCCCTTAGACGGGGTGTGCGGACTGGCGATAAGCCTGATTATAGCCTACAACGGCATTTCCCTGATAAGAGAAACGGTGGCGGATATATTGGGCGGGGTAAGCGATACGGACATCGGCGATAAAATTATGCAGCTCATTTCGGAAAACAGCAATATAGTAGGCACCCACGACCTTATGGTGCACAGCTACGGGCTGGATAAGCATATAGCCTCCGTGCACATAGAAGTGCCCGGTACGCTGACTTTAGCGCAGGCGCACAGCATAGCGGATTCCATAGAAAGGCGGGCGGGGCAATCGCTGCAAGTTGATCTGGTAGTGCATATCGACCCCGTTCATCCATCGGACGATACTGTTGTAAGGCTGCAGAATAAGATTGAGAATACTCTGGGGCTAATCGATAAAGAGCTGGCTTATCACGATTTTGACTGGGACGCGCACGCCAATACTCTCAAAGTGGATATCGTAATGCCTTATTCCATGCAGGCAAGAGAACAAGAGGTATGCGACGCGCTGGAAGCCGCCTTTAAGGACGACATAAAACTGATATATAAAATAGATTATCAATAACTTATATGTGAAAAATACGCTTTAGTTCCTGCCCTATCGCTTTATGCTCAACAATTACCGTAAGCAATATTATCGTTGCGCTGAGGGCGCCCACGGACAGCGAGGGCCAAAGCACCTCTACCTTTTTAAAGACGGCGATAATATAAGGTATAATGCCGAGTATACCCATGGTCATAAGCGGCACCAGATATCTTGTGGATTTTTTGCGGTTGGCTAAAATGTATATGCCCACTATCCCCTGAGATACCAGATACACGGCGGGCAAGGCGTAGGCGTAAAGGTTAAAGCGTCCGCTCAGCATAATTTCCACCGCCACGATAAGGACGGTAAGCACAAGCGCCTGCCCCATAACCTTGCCGCAGATTCGCTGAGGGGAAAGAATGGTATTTCTTACCAGAAAATAAAAGTAGATTAAGGAAGCCACCACCACAAACGACCATAGAATTTTAGGGGTGAGGATAAGGTTTACTATCAGGCTCGCCACGGACAGCCCGATGGCTATATAAAAGTATATCAGGTCAAATTTAGTGGAGTTGCGCGGCCTTTTCCTCTTTCTTACCGGAAACGCCCGGGTAGACATTTTGTATTCCAGAATTGTTTGCTCATCCGTCCCCAAGGGATTGTGGCACAAAGGACAGACCAGCGTTTTGCACTTTATATCCACATTGCAATGCTTGCAAATCATTCTCTTATCTCCCTTAAATTGCTCACAACCTCAACATTAAGACCCAAGCCGCTCAATATGGTGAAGAACTGCCGCTCAATTTCGGTGGAAATAAGCTGCCGCGTAAAAGAAATAACAAGCTTGTCCCGGAAGCTGACTACCGCCATATTGCTGGGGGTGGCCGAGGAGCAATTTAAATTAAACGTAAATTTTTCTATATGCTCATGCGTGGAGGGAGGCATATTCACAGGGCCCAGATTGCTTAATATAGAGGTCATTGTG
Organism: Christensenellales bacterium; assembly: GCA_050945855.1. Lineage (GTDB taxonomy): Bacteria > Bacillota > Clostridia > Christensenellales > DTU072 > CAYSNP01. The sequence goes on from JBMNTS010000055.1 coordinate 3,064, forward strand.
ATGGCGGAGCCGAAAAATTTGCCCAATTTGGTCATAAATACTTTAAAGGGCAGGGGCAAGGCCTTGATCAGCACCTTTTTGTCTAAAATGGATACCGCGCTGAGTTTGGTATGCAGATCGTCCTTATTAAGACCGTCCTTCAGCCCTTTTTGGATGACTTTGGCAAAATCCTCCAGCGTATGCGGGGTAGTGTTGGGATTGAGGTAGCACCGGGTAAAGATAACGAAATTATTCAACGCATGCGAAGGGAAGAATTTGCGCAAATCGACGGGCACCAGCATCGCCAGATCCTTTTTCCCCCCCGAGTTAAACCCCGAACGGACTACGGCAAGAAGATACACGGAAGCAAGAAAAGCGGTAAGGCTGCAGCCGTACTGTTTGGCGAGTTTCAGCACAGACTCAACCTCTAAGGTGCCCTGAATAAGCCCGTGCCCTTCCTTTCTGAACTTTTTGCCTTTCAAACCCTGCACCACTTTGCCCCGCATGGTTTTAATGCCTTGGGCAAAATTGAATTTCCTGTAATATTTTAAAAAGCTGTCCTCCGCCTCGTCTGTCTGAAAGGCGGAAGAAATGTCTTTGACGCTGCCGTCGTTGTGCACATCTATGCCTTTTTCCCACAGGTACTGGAAAACGAGGCTTTTTAAAAATTCCATTCCCCCGTTGCCGTCGCAAATAGCGTGATTAAAGTCGATAAATATGCTTTTATTGTAATAGGTTACTCTGAACGGATAACCGTTGGTCAAACGGGTATTGATTTTTTTCAACAGTTCCCCGTGTTCCTGGCTTACCACGGGCGGTTCAGTGTTTTCGTCCAGAAAATGGCGAAAAACCCCGCTCCTTATCTCTACCTTAAAGGTGGGAAATCTGTCCAATACTTTTTCCAGAGCGCATTTAAGCGCGTCCGCATCGATTACTTCTTTCAACTGAACGCCCAGACGAAACAAGGACTGGGTCGCGTGGGTCATCGTAAGAGGATAAACAGTGCCCGAATTATCCAGGCGAAACCATTTTTTTATCCTGCTTTTGCCTTTGTCTTTTATGCTGTCTTCCATATTCAAAGTATATAGCTTTTCCTACGCCGTGTCAAGGGAAAGCCATACTATATTGTTTGCGTAAAACCTCCTTATTAATCCTTATTTTTCAAAAATTTTGAGCACAATGCAGGTGGTGTCGTCCTTAATCTCTCCGCCGGAAAGGCGCAGGGCGTTATCAATTATCGTGTCCGCGAGGATTTGCGGATTATGCGAGGGGCACTCCTCCATTATTTCTATCAGCATATCGCCGGGCAGGGTGTCCATTACGCCGTCCGTGGCAAGAACGACAAAATCGCCGCTCGTAAGTGTCCTTTGCTCTATCACGGGCACTACGTCCTCCAAAATGCCTATAGGCAAAGCTCCCGCCTCTACCGTTTCCACGTTATCCACGCGCTTGATAAAGCTTTCCCTGCCGCCCAGCTTAATAAAATCGGCCACGCCGGTTACGGTGTCTATCACAACTATGTCGATGGCGTTGAAATCCTCGCTTTTGCGCACGCTCAACAGGGCGTTGGCGGTGGTCAGGATAGTGTTGTGGTCAAAGCCCGCCTTATACAGATGCTCCAGCATATCCACGGCGTTGGAGCTTGCCGCGAAAGCGTTTTCCCCGTGCCCCATACCGTCGGAGAGTATCACCATGATATTGTTCTGGGTAAGGCGCGCCACTCTCCTGCAATCGCCGCTTAATTTCTCTCCTTGCTTGGGTATGCTCCTTTCCCCGTAGATTATGTCAAAATTGGCGGCGGGTCCGTAATGGACGGACACCTGATTGTTGAGAGTGTTCTCGCGGTAGTATTCCTCTAATGTCTGCCCCATGACGTTATTAATAATTTCGATAATTTTTTTGTTGTTCTGATCCGACTCCCGCACTATCACGGTTACGCTGTCCGCCTTTTGCTCTCCGTATATTATTACTTCACCGGCGATGATATCGTTGTAGCTTAATGCCTCAATCAGCTGTTTTTCCCGCTTGGTATCATATTTTACCTGCTTGGCGATGTCCTTTTTCAGATTTTCCAGGATTATTCCCACGCCGCCCAATTGCTCGCTTACCAGCATCCTGCCTTTATCCATATTGCGCAGTTTTTCCATCGCGGAATTGTATTTGCCGGCAAGGGTGTTGGACGTCTTTATCATTCTGTTTATGTTCTTGCATTTTGCCGCGAGATAAGGAGGGGCGTCCAGCAGCGTGGCCTTTTCATTCTCCAGCGAACGGGATACCACGCCCGCTATCGCCGAAGTCAGATTCAGAGAATTCTCACAGCTTGCAAGTGCGGAGCAGTTTGCGCAGCACGCCGCCATTACGTCCCGGGTAACCACCTCGCTGCCGTTGGCTATTTTTTGAGAGGCAAGGTCTTTTAACAACAGCTCTTTCATCTCCGAAAACAAGCGGGACAGGTGTGACAGCTTATAAGCGATTTTTGCCCTGTCCCTGTTGATTATCGTGCGCGTTGCCCGCCTTGCCCCGTAATCGGAGGCTATTTCCGCCGCCGTTTCCTTGAAGCGTCTGGGAAGGAGGGCAAAAAGTATTACGCCCGCCCCCTGATATATCAAATGATAATAGTTAAAGGTCGCGTTTTGGGTAAAGAACAGGTTTATCGCGATATCCGCAAGAATTATGCCCAATCCTGCCAGGAAGAATTGGGATTTCTT
>JBMNTS010000056.1:0-5582 GCA_050945855.1 Christensenellales bacterium
CCACGGTCTGCTTATCGTAGGGGGTAGGGTATACGGCTTTCCAATCCATAATGCCGTCTGCCATTTTTATCGGTTTTTGTTCAAACGGGTTCATTTCACACTCCTTTTTACTTATTTTAAGCCAATGAATAAAATCTATTCAGTGACCTTCCCAATAAAAAGGAGTTTTGAATCGCAGCGAAATTGCTTATATGCTAATTGCGCGCGGGCGCGGCGTCCTCGTTTGTAAGAACGGCGATTTTGTTTAATTCGGATACGATTTCCGCATGCTTCTTGCGGCTTAGCGGATAGAAAAACAGCACTGTTATCATAAGCACTCCGCTGATTACGGATATTATGGAAGCCGCGTTAAACCAACTGCACGCAACCGCTTGCTGCGCGTCCGTTAAAATGGCAAGTTCGGTATAATCCCTTGCCTCGAACCCTATCTTTTTCTGCCAGAACCAGGCTAAAATCATAAACAGCTGGGAAAACAGGCCGGGCGTGACAAACAAGAGGTTTTGCAAATGCCCGTCCAGCCGCTTGCCCGTCAAAAGCTGCTGATTGTCCGCAAGCTCTCCCAGCATTACGGGCACGAGAAGGTAGGCTGGATTAATACAGCTTATAAAGTGCAATAGGGTTACCACTATGATGGAGGTAGTCCCTATGGGGATACGCTGATAACCTACAAAACCCAGTATCGCGTTGGAAATTACGCCAAAAGAAGAAAACAAAATAAGGATTTTGTTTTTATCCATTTTTCTGGTGACAATGGGCATCAAAAGCATGGAAACGGTGGCGGCGAAGCCGATAATCGACATGGGAATGCCGGATATGCCTATGGCGGTTTTGACATCGGCGGCAAAGCGGAATTGAATTATCAGCCAGCGGAAATGGTTGGTAAACTCGCGCATGGACCCCAGCACCAAAGCCAGACATAATATAACCAGTGCCTTGTTTTTGGAAAGCATGGAAAAGGCTTCTTTCATTTTGATTCTTTCTTTTTCGTCTTGGTCTTGTATGCGGTAAACCCTTTCCTTGGATTTCAGGATAAGCATTACCAGCAAAAGGCCTACGGCCACGCTGAAAATGCCTATTACCCTAAGCCCCATATACTCCATGCCCCTGTCCTTAAAGTAGCCTCTTATGGGGCCGGCCACAACCTGAAGCACGCTGGGCGCGAACCCGAAAATCAGCCCTATCGGCGTCATGATATCCGCGCGTTCCTGCCCGTTGGGCGTGAGTATGGTAGGCATTGTCTGATACATATTGTAGCTGAAGGCGGACAATATCAGAACGGGCAGACAGGTAAGATAGGCGTAAATTATGCGCGCGCTTTCCTTTTGGAATTGCGGCACCCACATTACAAGCAGCGCCAGCACCGCAAACAGCGGCGCGCTGAACAGGATATACGGCTTGTACCTGCCCCATTTTGTGCGGGTTTTTTCTATTTTGTTGGCGATAAAGGGCAGCAGAATCAGATTGAAAAAGCTGCTCAGCGCAACTATTATATAAGCGTGAATGGTATCAATCTTATAGAAATAAGGGATAAACGCTATTGTGGCGACATAATTGACCGCGCTGGTCATAAAACTTACGCCTAAAGAATAAAGCCCGAAATTTACCGTTTCCTTTAAGGTCAGATACCTGCCCTCGGGCGGCGTTTTCCAATAGCCTTTCACCTTGCCCAAAAGCAGTTTCAAATTCGGTTTTCCCGCTTTGCCTTTCGTCATAACCGCATCCTTTTTTTATCAGTATATCGGCGGCAAACCATAAATCCGCCCGCCGCTTTCCAATATACCATATAAACGCGGCTTTGTGGACAAAAATTACATTAAATTCTCAAACAAACTGATACGGAAGCAAAAAAAGAGGAGGAGTTTTAAGCCTCCCGAATACTCTCGAAAACTTTCGCTATGCCGCAGGAAATTACCAAATCGGCGTCGTCATCGTACCCGGTGGGCGCTTTGTTTATGATGACGAGTTTATTCCCTCTGAAATACCTTACCAGCCCGGCAGCGGGATACACCACAAGGGATGTTCCGCCTATTATAAGCAAGGACGCTTCGGAAATATACTTTATGGCGCTCTCCAGCGTGCCGCCGTCCAAGCCTTCCTCGTACAACACCACATCCGGCTTTATTATGCCGCCGCAAGGACAGCGCGGAACTCCTTTTGCGCCCGCGTCCGTTTCATAAAACTTACCACACCGCGCGCAATAGTTCCGCCAAACCGAGCCGTGCAACTCCAAAACATTTTTGCTGCCCGCCGCTTGATGCAGTCCGTCTATATTTTGGGTAATAACCGCTTTTAGCTTGCCCCTTTCTTCCAAATACGCCAGATACTCATGCGCGGCATTTGGCTTGACGCTTGCGGGCGGTATCATCTTTTCCCTGTAGAAATCGAAAAACTCTTGCGTGTGCTTAACAAAAAAGGTATGCGAAAGCATATATTCGGGGGGATAGGGATATTTTTGGCTATACAGCCCGTCCGCGCTCCTGAAATCGGGAATACCGCTTTCCGTGGATACTCCCGCCCCGCCGAGAAACACGATATTGTCGTATGCGTCTATATACTCTTTCAGCTTTTTAATATTACAGTCCATACGCAAGCAAAGGTTATTCTTTATTTGTCTGCTTTTTTGAGAAATATTCTTCCGCCAGGATGGCGTATTCCGCCTTATCCGTCCATTGGCGGTCTAGCCGCGCCCAAAAAGCCTTGATATGCAAAGCCTCCCTGCGCATACCGTTGCGCTCCATTATCCTGTAAGAGCCATAGTTTTCGGCGGCGCAGCAAGCGGTTATGCGGCGCAGGTTTAAGTCCTCAAAGCCATATCTAATTAGTTCGCCGCCAATCTCCGTGCCGTATCCCTTTTTCCAATAATCCATATGCAATATCCAGCCTATTTCGGCGGTATCATTGGCTTCGTCAGGGTAAATTCTGCAACTGCCGATGACTTTATTTGTGCTTTTAAGTACAACGGCAAGATCCTTTGCGGGCTTCGCCTGCGTTAAAAACTCCAGCGTCTGCTCCTTTGTGTTGGGGCCCCAGGACATATAGCGCACGTTTTCGGGATTTTGCGCCCAGGAATGCACCGCTTCCAAATCCCGCTCGCCCAGCGGACGGAGTATCAACCGTTGTGTTAAAAGCGTGTCCTTATATTGCATATTGACCTCTCATTACGCCTTATTATAGCACCATATTCTGCAAAGTCTGTTATTATCTGGTGCAATTTCATACTATTATTCTATCAAAATCCCCCGATAAGTCAATTGGCTTGACTATACACAAATAAACGGAGAGGATTTTCACCCTCTCCAATCTATTTTCAGTGTTAAAGGAAGATGAGTTGCCGCGGTTATTTCACCGCGACAAATTCAATATAACCTCTCTCCCCACGCGGCTCCAATTGTATGCGCGGGTTGTCCTCGTCCCATTGCAGTCCTATGGCCTGAGGATTGTATTTTGCTATCGCATCCCATAACGCTTCAATCGCTTCGCAAAAATATTCCTCATCAAAAGGCTCGCCCTGAAACATAAGGTATTTGGCGGCGGGCAATTCTATAATATCATATCCCTCGGGTATTTCTTCCTTGTAATCGATGCCGACCTCCACCCCCTGAACGTATTGAGAGGTGCCGGGCTTGATGTATTTCTCGGGCAGCCACATGCTAATAGGCTCCGGGGTTATCCCCTTTACGCTCAACAACTGTCCGTAAACGTCGCAGCCCACCTCTTCGCAGTATTGGAAATAATCCGTTGCTTTTACTCCCCGCTTAATCAGCGCTTTTCTGGCGGGTCTTTCCGTAATGGTGATAAAAACATTGCTAACTTGGCTCATTGGTTTTTTCTCCTTTTTCTTATATTCAACGTTATAAGGGGTAAACAGCGGAATCATTACGGGATGAAGCGCGTACTCTTTGGGATTAAGCCCGAACTCTTTATAAAATGCCCGCTGATAACTTTCCGGAGCGGAAAACCCCGCTTCCCAAGCGGCGTCTATGATTTTCACCCTTTCGTCGCGCAACCTTAAAGCCGATGTCGAAAGCCTTAGCCTGCGCACATATCCGGACGGGCTGTGACCGGTATATTGTACAAACAGCCTGTAAGAATACCATGGCGAATATCCGCACACCCTTGACAGAGCGGAAAGGTTAATTTCCTCGGATAAGTTGTCGCGGATATAATTTTGCATTTTATAAACCGCTTCAGCCTTATAATCCATTTGTCCCTCCTTTTTCACGTTGAATATATTCTACCTGAAGCCGTCGCAAAAATCTTGACTTTTTTTGCCAAATCAAAAAGGCGTATTCTTATTATCTTTGCGTATTGATTTTTGGGCGTTGCTGATGTTATACTCATTATAACCGATTGATTCTCATAATTAAAGAACAACATAGGAGTAAGTTATGAATTGCAAAGAAAGAGTAATCCGGGCGCTTGAATTCAGAAATCCGGACAGAACGCCGATATGCACCATGCACCTGCCCACAAAAAAGCTGACAGATTTTTTCAAAATACTGCTTACGATAAAGACGGATATGTTTATGACTTCATATGTTTACAAAAGAAAAAAGCTGGATAAAACAACCGCTGTGGACGTATGGGGCGCGGTATGGAAAAGTCTGGGCAACAAGGGCGAGGTGGTGGACGGCCCGCTTAAAGAGTGGAGCGGACTGGACAGCTTAAAAGTGCCCGACGATTACTTAAAACCCGCAAGCCTGCTTTTTGTCAAGGCAACAAGATTTGTTTTCGGAAAAAAGTTCCTGATAGGCGATATTCCGGATATGCCTTTTTCGCGGTGCTCGTTTTTGAGAGGCTTTACCCGGTTTATGGAAGACCTTTGTTTTTATCCCGACGAGATAAAGCGGCTGGTGGACATAATCACAGAGCTTAATTTAAAGCTGATAGACACCTATGCCGATCTGGGACTGGACGGGGTAATCGGCTGCGACGATTTGGGTCTGCAGGACAGCCTTATGATAAGCCCTCAAATGTTCCGCGATATATTCAAGCCCTCTTACGCCAAAATGATACAAAGGGCGCACGAGCGGGGTATGAAATTTTTCCTGCACTCCTGCGGGCAAATCAAGGATATAATAGAGGATTTTATAGAAATCGGACTGGACGCCCTGCAATGCGACCAGCAGGACAATATGGGAGTGGACGAATTGAATAAAAAATTCGGCGGCAGAATAGCGTTTTTCTCTCCCGTGGATATTCAGACTACCTTATCCACCAACGATAAGGAAAAAATCTACCAAAAATCCCGCAAACTGGTTGCCACGCTTGGCTCGCACGGCGGCGGCTTTTTGGGCAAGGTATACCCCACGCCCAAAGATATAGGAACATATGAGGATAGCATATATACTATGCTGAAGGCTTTTATCGAAAAATAAAGGGGTATAAGGCCGCTATTTTCCGACCTCATAAAACGCCCTAATTGCGGCAAAATACGCCTCGATATTCTCCCAGCTGCTGTCCGCGGGGATGTCGCATCCCGAAGAAATAATATAATTGGGATATTTTGCGCACCTGTTAAGCAACTCGGTTGTATTTTTATATATTTCAGCGGGGCGTTTTGTTCGGAAATCCACAGGATT
>JBMNTS010000057.1:0-5421 GCA_050945855.1 Christensenellales bacterium
GGTCTCCGCCCCGGAAAAACATGTGCCGTATCATAATAAAGACTTGAAAACCGTTGTTTATCAACTCCAGCACCCCTTGGGTATCGTCGCCGTCAATCTTGCACATATTGCTGTGCCCGAAAGAGGCGACCTCTTGCACCCTGTCGCCGCTGAAATGGTAGTAGCCGAAATATTTCAGATTTTCGTTAGTGTTGGGAGGCATATCCGCCCAATAAATCTGACTGTTCCGGTAATCCAGATAAACTACTGTCGCGCCGCACACAACGGCAAAACAAAGCAGCCCTGCTACTATATTAATAATTTTTTTCATATCAAAAAAAGTATAGCTAACACAGCCCAAAATGTCAATACCGAGATTGAGTCTTAACAGAGTAAATTAATTTATCCAGCGGAGGGTATATTCCGCCATTTCCGCGGGAGGGGAGGAAGTGTCTTTAAACATTAATTCCGCCCATTTCCCGTCTTTTTTTACCCGGCAGCCGCCTTGCTCAAAGGGAGTGCCCGCTTCAAACCGAAAATCTATAATTACATTGTTATTTTTGTCGATATAACCGCATAAATCTTTTTTATAAACGCACGCCAGCCCTTCGCTGAAACTGAAGGCGCATTCGTACTGAATGGGTATAACTTCGTTGCCTTTCCTGTCTATATATCCGAAAAGCTCATCCTTTTCCACGCAGCAAAGCTCTTCGCTGAAGGTAAAGACGTTATCGTAAACCGCTTTTATTACCTCTTTTCCCTGCCTGTCCGCAAATCCCCATTTGCCCCCTCTGTTGATTTTGACGTATTTATCCGGCTCCGCGACTTCCTTTTCCGTCTCTTTTTCGCTTTGCTGTCTGTTATCCTTTTCCTTCCTCTTATCTTTCTGTTTAGGGATAGCTTTATCCTCATCCGTGCGCAACTGCGCCTTAAAGGGGGCAAGGGCGGCCTTCAAGTCGTAGAGATTCTTTTTGTTAAAGGTCATTATCTTATAAAAATCCGTATCCCTGCAGGATAAAATCTCTTTCAGGCTGACAAACCCCGCGTTTTTCAGCAGATTATAAGTGCCTTCCTGCAAGGAGAGCTTTTCCAAGGGAGTAGCAAGAAGCGCAGCGGGATAGGGCGGAGAAAAAGAAGGGTCAAAAAGCTTCTTTTTATTCTTTTTGCTTTTTTTATGATTAGCCATATATACCTCTGTTTTGATATTCTAACATAAAGCTTGGGATTTAGCAACTTTTGATTTGTATTGCGCGCCCCTTTTTAAACGGGAACGCAGGTAAGAATAAAACCGGGAAAAAGCGTCATAATCGGCGTATGAGTATCGTCAGGCTCAGCCAAGGAGCGGAAGCGCCCAAAACGGGCGCGTATAAACTAACGGACGAAGAAGGAAATGTTTTGGACGTGCTTAATTTGCGCAAAGGCGACATCCTGCCCAAAATGCAAAAAAACGCCGCAAAGTGGTATGAAATTAACCTATAAAGCGCCGCAACGGTCTTTTATTTTCAGCCCCGCTTTAACTTTGTTTGACTTTGCAAAAACCGTTTGATATAATTAACAAAAATGATTAAGGCCATTTTTTAAATTAACGAGGAGAACCGGTCATGGCGAATAATTTAAACTTTAAAAAGGACGATGTGATTGCAAAACTTGCGGTAATCGCCGAGAAAAGCACACTGGTTAACCCCGATTATTTTAAGCTCCACGATGTTAAAAAGGGTCTCAGAGACATCAACGGCAAAGGGGTAGTGGCAGGTCTTACCGAGATATCCGAAATATTGTCTTCGGAAATGAACGAAAAAGGCGAAATGGTGCCTTGCAAGGGAAAACTTTCTTACCGCGGTATCAGAATAGAAGAAATAGTTAAAGGCTTTATACAGGAGGACAGGTTCGGCTTTGAGGAGACGGCGTATCTGCTGCTTTTCGGCAAGCTGCCCAAAATGCACGAACTGGAGGTTTTCAATCAGATTTTGGCGGATAACAGAAAACTGCCGCTTAACTTTGTGCGCGACATAATAATGAAGAAGCCTTCCAAAGATATGATGAACCTGCTGAGCCGCAGCGTGCTTAGCCTGTACTGTTACGACGACAACCCCGACGACATAGATATCAAAAACGTATTAAGGCAGAGTCTTGAGCTTATCTCACAGTTTCCTCTGCTTGCGGTATACGGTTACCAGACTTACGCGCATTATCATCTGGGAAGAAGCTTGTACATACATACGCCGCGTACCGACCTTTCCACGGCGGAAAACTTTTTGCACCTTTTGAGAGCGGATAATTCCTACTCCAAACTGGAAGCGAAATTGCTGGATTTGTGCCTGGTGCTGCACGCGGAGCACGGCGGAGGCAACAATTCCTCTTTCACCACCCACGTGGTAACCTCCTCTCATACGGATACATATTCCTCCGTCAGCGCGTCTTTGGGCTCTCTCAAAGGCCCCAGGCACGGCGGCGCCAATATTATGGTTATCAAAATGATGGCGGACATAAAGAAAAACGTAAAATCACTGAAAGATGAGGACATAGCCGATTATCTGGTAAAGATACTGGAGAAAAAGGCATTTGACAAAACCGGTCTCATATACGGTCTGGGTCACGCCGTGTATTCCATAGAGGACCCGAGGGCGGTTATACTCAGAGGCTTTGTGGAAGAGCTCGCCAAGGAAAAGAATATGGAAGAAGAATTTACGCTTTACTCCGCAGTGGAGCGGCTGGCTCCGCAGGTTATCGGCGAGTTGCGCAAGATATACAAAGGGGTAAGCGCCAACGTGGACTTTTATTCGGGTCTGGTATATTCCATGCTGGGATTGCCCACCGAATTGTATACTCCGCTTTTTGCCATTGCGCGTATTGTGGGATGGAGCGCGCACAGGATAGAGGAGTTATCCAACAAGGGCAAAATCATTCGCCCCGGCTATACCGCGGTGTGCGAAAAGCAGGATTATATCCCGCTGCATCAGAGGTAATAATGGATGAGGTATTAATAGTATTATTAATCACCAACCTGATTGCGATAGCTTTTGGGTTAACCTTTATGAGAAGAACTTTACGCATACTTCCCAAATATATCACGGAAGAGGATAATTATCTTACCGAGATAGCCAAAAGGGGAGGCTTGCTTTTTTTAGGGGACAGCCTGATTCAGTTTTACGACACCAACGCATTTTTTTCCGGTGAGCTTACTCACAACAGAGGAGTCAGCGGCAATACCGTATCCCAGGTTACAGAACGTTTGGAGACCTCCGTTTATCCCGTTCGTCCGGATAAGATTTTTATTTTGGCAGGCACCAACGACCTTAACAAAAAAGCGCAGCCGCAAGAAGTATTTGAAAGTATAGCGGGGGTATGCGCTTTGATTGCCCAAAATCTGCCGGATACCGCGACTAATGTCATTTCCCTGCTTCCCGTCAATCCCAAAGCGGGCAGACTTGCCCGCATTGTGGTGGGCAAGCGCAATAACGAGGACATCAGAAGCGTCAACGCCCTTTTGCGTCCGTATTGCGAAAAAAACAATCTTGGCTATATTGACGCCCACTCCGCTCTTTGCGATACTCAGGGCAACCTTAACGCGGTTTATTCATTGGACGGGCTGCATATTAATTTTAAGGGATACAAAAAACTTACCGAGTTGGTGCGCAAGTATATATAACGGTCAAAAATAAGGTTAAAAATTTTTGGGAAAAGGTATTGAAAAGCCCGTTTCAATATGATATAATTGCTATGTTAAAATATTTGACCAGTTTTGGGGAGGTATTAAATGGAAAAAGAGCAAAAAGTTCAACAAACGCAGATCAACGGCAACGCAAAGAAGTTTCCTCCGTATTTCGGGATTTTTGAAAACGAAGTAAGCAAAGAATCTCCATATGTCAAAAAAGTAACTGCGTCCTGTAAGGAAAACGTAAGATGCAAGCCGTATCTGGATAATTATTCGGCAACAGCGGACCACAAGCGCAAGCCTACCCCATATCATTGCTGCCTGACCGGCTTTGAGATCAAGCCCGGCACCAGCCCTTACGCGATATGCATCAAATGCGCCACCAGAAACAAATTCAAGGATACTCCGTACTGCAAATCCATAATGGAAGCCGAAGCAAGATTTAAATATTAATAATCAGGCCGCCCCGCAAGGGGCGGTTTCGCTTATGCTGTTTTTGTCGAATGCCCCCTTTGCGGGGGTATTTGTTTTTGCGGAATTAATATTGCCCTATGGAATCCCCCTTGTATAAATCGAGCAATATGTGTCAATCATTATCCTATGAATACGTTTTGGGGAGAAGCGGGCACCACCCAACGGTTTCCCGCTTTGGATAAGGATATCAAAAGGGATATAGTAGTAATCGGCGGCGGAATAGCAGGCTTGCTGACCGCTTTTTTCCTTAGCGAAGAAGGCAGGCAGGTCACGCTTTTGGAGGCCGCCACTCTGTATTCAGGCACCACGCGCAACACCACCGCGCACATTACCGCGCTGCAAGGCTATATCTACGCCGACCTTGCGCAAAAAGGCAAAGAGCTTGCGAAGCTGTATTACCGCAGTCAGCAGGACGCCATAGAAAAGTACAAACATCTGATAAAAAAGTATAACATTGATTGCGATTTTGTCACCATAGACGATTGTATCTATGAAACGGGGGAACCTGCCGAAGGGCTGAAAAAGGAATACGACACGTTGAAAGAAGCGGGCGCGCCTGTGGAATTGACAGAAGGCGGATTACTTCACTTTGAGATAAAGGACGGATTCCGGCTGCCCGAACAGGCGGTTTTCAATCCGCTGAAATTTTTGGAAGGGCTGCCTAGGGAATTTGAGATTTTTGAGGATTCCCGCGTTGTAAGGGTAGATATCAAGAATAAAACCGTATTTACGGAAAAGTGTTCCGTGCAGGCTGATATCATAATAATCGCTACCGGATTTCCCATAGTCGATATTCCGGGCTGGCACTTTTTGCGTATGTATAAGTCTACTTCCTACGCCCTTGCCATAAAAACGGATACTCCCCTGAAGTATACGCTGCAGGGCGCGCCCGATGACGGACTTACCTTTCGCCCGGCGCATTCGAACAGGGTAATTATCGGCGGGCTGGGACACAGGACGGGGCGCATGGAAGGGGAGGATAAATACGAGCGTCTGGAAGAAATAGCGTGCAAAAATTTTGCTCACGCGGAGGTTGTCCGCAAATGGAGCGCCAACGATTGTATGACCTTTGACAATGTACCGCTGGCGGGCGCGTATTCCAAAACCACCGAAGGCATATATCTGATTACGGGCTTTAACAAATGGGGCATGGCAAATTCCATGATATGCTCAAGCCTCCTTTGCGGTTTGATAACGGGCAGGGAAAACGAATATAAGGACTTGTTTTCTCCCCAGCGGACAAGAGGCAACGTAAAAGGGGTATTGTCGAATACTGCCGAGCTGACCAAAGACCTTGCCTTAAAACCTTTGAC
>JBMNTS010000058.1:0-5362 GCA_050945855.1 Christensenellales bacterium
ACGGCAAAGCGCAAGGGAGAATTGATTTATATAATTACATTGAAAGAAAACGGATTAAGCTATATAAGAGAAAAGCGCGCGGCGCGCAAAAACCTTATCGCCAAGCTCTTGCTGGCTGCGGGCGTTGCCGCGCTATCCTTTTTTGTCAAATGGATTTTAGGCTTGCTCTTTAATTAAATCCTTATTATTGGAAATAAAAATAAGATGTCTGAGTTTGCGATTAAAGCGGATTATAAGCCTTGCGGCGACCAGCCGCAAGCTATCGAAGCGCTTGTGGAAGGGCTTAACGACGGCTACCGGACACAGGTGCTTTTGGGAGTTACCGGCAGCGGCAAAACCTTTACCATGGCCAACGTTATCGAAAGGGTGCAGCGCCCCGCCCTGGTTATCGCACACAACAAAACGCTTGCCGCCCAGCTTTGCAACGAATTCAGGGAGTTGTTTCCCGACAACAGAGTGGAATATTTTGTAAGCTATTACGACTATTATCAGCCCGAGGCGTATATCCCCAGGAGCGATACTTATATAGCCAAGGAAATGGAGCTTAACGACGAGATAGACAAGCTGCGCCATTCCGCGACCTCCAGCCTTCAGGAAAGACGGGACGTAATAGTGGTGGCAAGCGTATCCTGTATTTACGCTCTGGGCGCGCCGGAGGAATATTACAGGCTTACCATATCCCTGCGCCCGGGCATGCGCATGGACAGGGACGAATTGCTTGCCCGTCTGGTGGAAATTCAATACAAAAGGAATGATATAGATTTTTCCCGCTCCGCTTTCAGAGTAAAGGGAGATGTCGTGGAGATTTTTCCCTCTTACTCCACTTCCACCGCGATAAGGGTGGAATTTTTCGGGGACGAAATAGACAGGCTGCTGGAATTCGAGGTAGTAAGCGGCAGAATCGTTTCCGAGTTAAACCACGTCGCTGTTACTCCGGCTACTCACTATGTGGTGGGCAGCGAGTTTATGGAAGAAAAACTAAAAGAGATTGCGCGGGATATGGAGGAGGAAGTCAAGGCGTTTAAGGAGAAAAACAAGCTCATCGAAGCCCAGCGTTTGGAAGAAAGGGTAAGATACGATCTGGAAATGTTGCGCGAGATAGGGTATTGCACGGGCGTGGAAAACTACAGCCGCTATTTTGACGGCAGAAAACCGGGACAGCCCCCCTTTACCCTGCTTGACTACTTCCCCAAGGACTTTGTGCTGTTTATAGACGAAAGCCATATGACCCTGCCCCAGATAAGGGGTATGTATCACGGCGACTGGTCACGCAAGAAAAACCTTGTGGACTACGGCTTCAGGCTAAAAGCCGCCTATGACAACAGACCTGTCAACTTTAAGGAATTCAACGAAAGGTTTTCCCAAATGATATGCGTATCCGCCACCCCCGCGGATTACGAGCTTAAAGAAGCGAGCCGGGTGGTGGAGCAGCTTATCCGTCCCACCGGGCTGGTTGACCCGAGCGTGGAGGTGCGCCCGACCAAAGGGCAGATAGACGATTTGATTGGCGAGATTAACGCGGCGACCGCCAAAGGGGGCAGGGTGCTTGTCACCACGCTTACCAAAAAAATGGCGGAAAGCCTTACCAAATACCTCAAAGAGCACCATATTAAGGTGAACTATATGCACAGCGAAATCGACACGCTGGAGCGCATAGATATAATCAACGATTTGCGCAAAGGAAAAATCGACGTAATAGTGGGCATAAACCTGTTGCGCGAAGGGCTGGATTTACCCGAGGTGTTATTGGTAGCCATACTGGATGCGGACAAGGAAGGCTTTTTGCGTTCAAGGAGTTCTTTGATTCAAACGATAGGGAGAGCGGCGCGTAACAAGGACGCCAAGGTCATTATGTACGCGGACACGATAACCGAAAGCATGCGCCAGGCGATTGACGAAACCGAGCGCCGCCGCCGCTTTCAGATGGATTTCAATGCTAAGTATAACATTACTCCCAAAACGATAAGCAAGGAAATAATCAACACCCTGCAAATAACCAAAAAGTTTAAGGCAAGAGCCAAAGACAAGCTGAACAAGCCGGAAATATACAAAGAAATAGAAAGACTTACAAGGATAATGAAAGCCGCGAGCGCCGCTCAGGATTACGAACAGGCAATTATTCTGCGGGACGCTATCGGCGAACTGAAAAGGGAACTGGATGAAGACAATTAAAATTACGGGCGCAAAAGAGAACAACCTTAAAAATATAGATGTTGAAATACCGCGCAACAAGCTTGTTGTGTTTACCGGCATTTCGGGCAGCGGAAAATCCTCTCTTGCCTTTGATACCATTTTCGCGGAAGGTCAAAGGCGGTATGTGGAAAGCCTTTCCGCGTACGCCCGCCAGTTTTTGGGGCAGATGCAAAAGCCCAACGTGGAGCATATCGAAGGCTTAAGCCCCGCTATCAGCATAGACCAGAAAACCACCAGCAGCAATCCGCGTTCCACGGTGGGGACGGTCACCGAAATATACGATTATTTAAGGCTGCTCTTTGCCCGCATAGGCAAACCCCATTGCCCCAACTGCGGTAGGGAAATATCCAATATTTCCATTGACCAGATTACGGACAGCGTGTTAAAGCTTGCGGAAGGGGAAAAGATAATGGTGCTTGCCCCCATAGTGCGCGGGCGCAAGGGCTCTTACCAAAAGGAGTTGGAAAAGCTGAAGAAAGACGGCTTTGTGCGTGTTAAGGCAGACGGCGTGATAAGGCTTCTGGAAGAAGACATAACCCTTGATAAAAACTACAAGCACGATATCAGCGTGGTGGTGGACAGACTGGTAATAAAGGAAAATCTGGAACGCCGCCTCTCTGACAGTCTGGAAATCGCCCTCCGTCTTGCTGACGGAATGGTAATCATAGAAAACAACGGCGAGGAAACGCTGTACAGCACCAAAAATTCCTGCCCGGAATGCGATATCAGTCTGGGGGAACTGGCACCGAGGATGTTTTCCTTCAACAGCCCTTACGGCGCGTGTCCGGACTGCAACGGACTGGGCTTTAAGAACGAAATAGACATAAACAAAATTTTAAGAGACCCCAACCTTTCCCTTAATCAGGGCGCGGTAAAGGTAAGCGGTTGGAATCTGGATTTCGGCACAATCGCCACTATGAAATTCCGCGCCTTGTCCAAGCGGTACGGCTTCAGCCTGGATACTCCCTTTAAGGACTTGCCCAAAGACATTCAGGATATGATTTTTTACGGCAACGGCGGGGAAAAAATGACCATGCATTGGCAAAGCGAAAAATTGAGCGGCAGCTTCCAAAGCGATTACGAAGGATTGGTGGTGAACCTGCTGCGCCGATACCACGAGACTACTTCGGACGGGGTAAAGGCGGAAATCGAAAAGCTTATGAAGACGGTGCCTTGCGAAACTTGCGGGGGCGACCGTCTTAAAAAGGAAGTATTAGGCGTAACGGTGGGCGGCAAGAACATCATAGAAATATGCAAAATGCCCATTGATAAGCAAAAAGCCTTTTTTGGGCAACTTAAATTAGGCAATAGGGATACCATTATCTCGGAAAGCATCATCAGAGAAATTACGGAAAGGCTGGATTTTCTCATCAACGTAGGGTTGCCTTACCTCACTCTTATGCGTTCAAGCTCCAGCCTTTCGGGAGGCGAAAGCCAGCGTATACGCCTTGCCACCCAGATAGGCAGCGGGCTTACCGGAGTATTGTATATTCTGGACGAGCCCAGCATAGGGCTGCACCAAAGGGACAACTCAAGGCTGCTTGCCACCCTTACCCGCTTAAGGGATTTAGGCAATACCGTTATCGTGGTAGAGCATGACGAAGAGACGATACGCAGCGCGGATTATATAGTGGACATCGGACCCGGCGCGGGAGAGAGCGGCGGAGAATTGGTGGCAAGCGGCACGCTTGCGGATATCATTAATTGTAAGAGCAGCATAACCGGGGCATTTTTATCCGGCGAAAGGAGTATAGAGACACCCGGGGAGCGGCGCAAGCCCAACGGCAATTACCTGACAGTCAAGGGCGCGGCGCAAAACAACTTAAAACACATTGACGTAAAAATACCCGCGGGGCTTATTACCGTAATAAGCGGAGTATCGGGCAGCGGAAAATCCAGTCTGGTAAACGGCGTAATTTATCCTTATCTTGCCACAAAGCTAAACAAAGCGAACAGGGAAGCGGGAGTATTTACAAGCATTGAGGGGCTGGAGCATTTTGATAAGGTCATCGACATAGACCAGTCCCCCATCGGGCGCACTCCGCGCAGCAATCCGGCTACCTATACCGGCGTTTTTGATTATATACGCGATTTGTTTTCCATGACTGCGGATGCCAAGGCAAGGGGTTACAACCCGGGGCGTTTCAGCTTTAATGTCAAAGGCGGCAGGTGCGAAAACTGCAAGGGAGACGGCATAATCAAGATAGAAATGCACTTTTTGCCCGACGTTTACGTGCCTTGCGAGGTGTGCAGAGGCGCGAGGTACAACCGGGAAACGCTGGAAGTCAAATATAAGGGCAAGAACATCAGCGATATTCTTAATATGACCGTAGATTCGGCGTGCAATTTCTTTAGAAATATCCCCCGTATTTACAACAAAATATCCACTCTACAGGACGTAGGACTGGGCTATATCAGGCTGGGGCAATCCTCCACCACCCTGTCCGGCGGCGAGGCGCAGCGGGTAAAGCTGGCTACCGAGCTTAGCAAAAGGAGCACGGGACGCACGGTATATATACTGGACGAGCCTACTACCGGTTTGCATTTCGCGGATGTGGAAAAACTTATCGCAATACTTCAAAGGCTTGCCGAGGGAGGCAATACGGTTATAATTATCGAGCATAATTTGGACGTAATAAAAAACGCGGATTACATCATTGACCTGGGCCCCGAGGGGGGAGAGGCGGGCGGACAGGTTATAGCTCAGGGCACCCCGGAAGAGGTGGCTCAATGCGAGCATAGCTTTACCGGGCACTACCTTAAAAAGATATTGCAGATATAATATCCACTTTTTAATCAGCAAAAACAAGAAAAGGCGTTTATCCGACGCCTTTTTGTTATTTCTTTAATCTGTTTTCTTGCTTAACTAATTAAGTTTAAGTACGGATTTTATCGCGTAATGGTCGGAGGTATATACTCCGTCTATTTGCTCCGCCAGCACCTTGTAGGACAAAGCGGTAAAATCGCCCTTTGTTACAAAAATGAAATCTATGGGAGCGCGGGCGGTAACGTCGTGAGCGCCGTAGCCGTGATAAGAGCCTATATCCATGGTTTCCGTAGCAATGTGCTTGGTGTCGTCCAGCGCCTCTTTTGCCGTTAAATACAAAGGCGTATTTTCCTCCAGGTTAAAGTCGCCTGTCAGAATAGCGGGCGTTTGTTGCGCTTGTAT
>JBMNTS010000059.1:0-5192 GCA_050945855.1 Christensenellales bacterium
CACCAGCAACGTGCTTACAGGACAACTGTTTGACGTAAAGGTTACGGGCACTCACGCGCATAGCTGGGTAATGAGCTTTGAGGACGAGTTAAGCGCGTTTATGGCGTACGCCAAGGCTTATCCGGATAGCTGCCTGCTTCTTGTGGATACTTACGACACGCTGAAAAGCGGCGTGCCTAACGCCATTAAGGTATTTGACTATCTTAAAGCCAAAGGGCATAAGCCGCTGGGCATCCGCCTTGACAGCGGAGATTTGGCGTATCTGTCCAAAAAGGCAAGGGCTATGCTGGACGCCGCAGGGCATACGGATGTCAAGATTTTCGCGAGCGGCGATATAGACGAGGACATACTGCGCTCATTGTATCTTCAGGGCGCGAAAATTGACGTATGGGGCATAGGCACCCGCCTTATCACTTCTTATGACAATCCCTCTTTGGGCGGCGTATACAAGATGAGCGCGATTTACAAAAACGGCGAGGAAATTCCCAAGATAAAGATATCGGACGCCGCGGACAAAATCACCAACCCGGGCAACAAAACCACCTATCGAATTTATGACGAGCGCGGCTACGCCGCGGCCGATCTGATAGCGCTGAAAAGCGAGAAATTTGACACCTCAAAGCCGCTGACTGTCTTTCACCCCATCGAAACCTACAAAAAGACCACATTTGAAACCTACTCAATGCGCGACCTAATGGAGGAAGTGTATATCGGAGGCAAACAGGTATATTTTTCTCCTTCGGTATCCGAGATTGCCGCCTACCATAACCGGGTCAAGAAAGAATTTTACGAGGAAAATATCCGCACGATAAACCCTCACACCTATAAGGTGGACCTTTCGGACGGGCTTTACGAATTAAAAACAAGGCTATTGTTTGAGGCCGCCCAAAACCCCAAAAAATAATACGACAAAATCAGGCAAAATAATCCGGCAGGCAACCTGTTTAATTAATATTATTCAGGTTATAATTTTGCTATGAAAAAACTATTTGCGAGATTCAGAAAAAAGAAAGAAGAGGAAAGAGCGGGCGACCTGGCGGTAATGCGCGAGCAAACCATGCGCATTCAGGAATTAAAGAGAGAAAATTCGGATTTACTCTCTAAGTTGGAGGAATTCAGGAAAAAAGAGGAAAGCATCACCAACGCCATAAATTTCGCCCAGAAGGAAGCGGAAAGGCTTATTAAGGAAAGCCGCGACCGCTACGCGCTGGAATGCGAAAGGCTGAAAAGCTTCCGGGCAAAATGGGTGGGATACGTCGGCGTGGTGCAAAAAAACGGAAAGCTTGCGGAAGAATTTGAGGAAAGCAACAGAATGCTGAAAGAGTGCCAGATAGAGCTGGAAGAAATGATTTATAAAGACCTTATGGGCAAGAACCCCATAGACGAGGTCAAACAGGATTACTATGAGGAGCGGGCAAGAATAGACGCCGAGCCCGCTCTTAATTATCGGCATATCTTAAAAGAAAAGGAAGAAAAGGACGCGCCGATAACAATAGACCTTAAGCAGGCCGCCAACGAAAAGATGAGCAAGACGGAACTGGAACAGTTGATAAAGCAGATAGAAAGCATAAACGTATAATTTCCTTCAGCGTATTATTCTCACGATAACATTCTAAGTTAAAGACGCGGCAATTGCTTGTCGTTAAATTCCCCGTTATTTTTGAAAAATGCCATTTTTTTCTAAAATCAAAAGCTAATCAGTTGCATTTTTTCATTTAAAAGGATAAAATAATATTGATTAAAATTAATATAAGGAGAAAAAATAAATGGCAAAGATAAAAGTAGGCATTAACGGATTCGGAAGAATAGGACGTTTGGTTTTCCGCGCGGCATGCAAGAGAGACAACATTCAGATCGTAGGAATAAATGACCCTTTTATTGATTTGGAATATATGCAATACATGCTCAAGTATGACTCCGTGCATGGCAAATTTGAGGGCGAAATCAGCGCCAAGGACGGCAAGCTGGTAGTAAACGGCAACGAAATAACGGTCTTTGCGGAAAAAGACCCCGCCAACATTGACTGGGCGGGCTGCGGAGCGGAATATATAGCCGAGGCAACCGGCGTATTCACCACCATACCCAAGGCGGAAGCGCATCTTGCGGCAGGCGCCAAAAAGGTAGTTATCACCGCTCCTTCCTCGGACGCTCCCATGTTTGTTATGGGCGTAAACCAGGACAAGTACACCAGCGATATGAAGATAGTGTCCAACGCAAGCTGCACCACCAACTGCCTTGCTCCTCTTGCCAAGGTTGTTCATGACAATTTCGGCATACTGGAAGGTCTTATGACCACCGTTCACTCGATCACCGCTACGCAAAAGACGGTTGACGGTCCTTCCAACAAGGACTGGAGAGGCGGCAGAGCGGCAGGCGGCAACATTATTCCCTCCTCCACCGGCGCGGCAAAAGCAGTGGGCAAGGTTATTCCCGAGCTTAACGGCAAACTTACCGGTATGGCTTTCCGCGTACCCACCCTGGACGTATCCGTTGTGGACCTTACGGTAAGACTTGCCAAACCCGCCACTTACGAGGACATCAAAGACGCCATAAAGAAGGCAAGCCAGACTTACATGAAAGGCGTTTTGGCTTATACCGAAGATATGGTAGTATCCTCCGACTTTGTGGGAGAAACCAATACTTCCATATTTGACGCCAAAGCGGGCATAGCTTTATCCGATACCTTTGTCAAGCTGGTCAGCTGGTACGACAACGAAATGGGCTATAGCAACAAGGTGCTGGATTTAATCGCTCACATGGCAACGGTAGACGCAAAGTAATACTAATTATGATAAATCAAAAACGCCGGAAGCGATTCCGGCGTTTTTTTATAAGATAATATTCCTTAATCCAGCATCCTGTAATATATTATCTTCTCCCCGCCTTTAAGCGGCAGTTGTAAGTCCCTGTTTGCCGCAAGCAGCTTATCGCTTTCCACATTGAGCAGCTTGGATATCTTCCAGAGGTCATCGTCAGGCCCTGCAATCACGCAGGTAATGGCGTAGTCGGACTTTTCTTTTTCCTCGCCCGTAACCGCCTCGCTGATTAATTCAAGCGCGCCCGGCGTGCGCGAGCTTGCGGCAATCGCCAAATCCATGGTTATCTCTATGCCTCTGTTATGCTTAAGTTTATAGCCTATGGTGGCAACCTGGGCTTGAAGGCAGTCCAGCTGCCGGGATACTAGTTCAAAGGGCGCCTTAAACTGGTAGGGCACTTCCGCGGTTACCCTTTCGATTTTATCGTTTTCATTTACATAAATAGTAGCACAGGATACAATTCCCTCCACATTTGATTTATCTGCGGAGCTTAAGTTTATTGCGCCTATGGAAGGGGACAGCGCAAACAGCACGCTTTTTACGGGAGGGGATTCCGCGGGTATTTCTATATTGGATACCACTTTTTCCGTAAAGTAAATGGTATCATGGATGGTATCCATGGCGTATTCTTCCTTTTTCAGAGCGCATTCGTAATCTATGGAATAAGCGTCCGTAATTACTTGCACGCTGCCCCTGCAGGCCGCCATGCAGGATAGCTTTATGGTAAAGGAAACAGCGCATTCCTTGCCCCGTTTGGTCTCCACAAGTTTAGCCCCGTCGCTCGCGACCATAGCCACCGCGCACACTCTGGTGTCAAGGTTGATATCCTCGGAGATTATCTCGCCGCTGAAATCGTTTATGTACTCTTTGCTTTTGAGCGCGCCGTCCGCCATGTAAAACACAAGGGTTATGGCCTGCCCCTGTATGGTTATTATTTCGTTGCCCTGCATAACTCTGGTAATTACCGCCTTAGTGGAGGAGCATAGGATTCTGTTGCAGTTGTCGTCTATATCCATATTGTCCGTAAATTCTATAACGCAGTCGGGTAAGGCAATCATATTCTGGTAGCTTATCATATCTTTGCGGCAAAGCACCTCCCTGCATTCGCTGTCCATTATGGAAATCTGCCTTTTTACGATATAACAGCCCGCCAGCTCCAGCGTCGCCCTCGCCTTTACGTTGGATACGCCCATATAATCGGTATCCGCCACGGATATGGTAACCATAGAGTAGTCCTGAGGCGTAATCCCCGGCGCTTCCATAGTCTGCTCAAAATTCTGGACGCACTCCTCGCACCTCAAGGAATCCTCGCTGTCCATATAAATAATGTTAAAACAGACTCTTCCGCTCACTCTTATTTCGTCCATCAGCGTTTCGGTGCCCGTGATAAAAGCTTTTGCGCCGAGATTGACGATACTTGCGGCGTTGTCAAGCGAAAATTCGCAATCCATATAAAAGCCTTTGCTTTCCAGCTGCTTCTTTACGTTAGCGTTGATATTAACAAAATCTGCCATAATATGGTCCCCCTTACCGTATTAATACTTTATTACAGCGCTATAAGAAATATAACCTGCCCAAAAAAATTTTATAGGCCCTCTGGGAGAGCCTATATTAATAAATGCGTAAAGCAGGAAAGATATTACTTTATAAACCGAATATCAATCAAAAAAATTCGGGCAGAACGTTATTATAGCCAAAGCCGTCCGCACCCTCATAACCGTCCGTCCCGCGGTAGTTTTGATCCACATGATAACATCCCTCGCCGCCTTGACCGCCTTGACCGCCCTGCAATTCGGGTTCCGCCGCTCCTATCAGGATGCAGATTTGAGGACATCTGTAGCCGTCGCCGCCTCTGCCGCCGTTGCCGCCGTCCCCGTTTTTCCTAAGCCATGTGGAAGGGTCCAGAGGCTTGCTGGTTTTATATTCGCCGCCGTCGCCGCCGTCGCCGCCGTGGCCGCCCTCAAAAGCGAGGTTGTAAGCCCGCCTTATGACAAAGCCCAGCCGCGCCACAAGACCGCTGCCCCCTTCCCCGCCTTGCCCGCCTTTCCTGGAAGCGTTGCTGTCCGTGGAAGTGCTGCCGCTGTTGTTGCCATTGCCGCCGGGACCGCCTATGCAGACGAGGGAGTGTTCTTCCGCACCCTCCTTGGTGGAAGTTATTTCAATAAAATCTCCGCTTATACCGTGCCTTCCCTTGCCGCCTCTCAATTCGTTATTCCCTTTGACGACGATTTTAAGATAGCTGTTTACCGGCGCTTCTATGGCGGAATGAAAATCGGGCGCGTTAATCTTAAGATTCTCGATAATCAGTATCAGCCTGTCCGCTCGGGAAGATATCGCGATAAATCCTTTTAGTGTTTGCGCCGTGTTTTGACCTAT
>JBMNTS010000060.1:0-5047 GCA_050945855.1 Christensenellales bacterium
CCGGGCCTTGATTGCCAACGCCGTGCAGCACAAGATAGAAAAATCCCGCCACATTGGGGAATAAGGAATTGTTGGTAGACCTGCCCAGGACATATTCCCAGCCCTTTTCAACCTGAAATTCATAATAAAGCACCGCTTTGTTGCCGTATACATTAGGCCGGAGCACATACCTGGTTTCGTTCCAGTCTATGATCGCCCCGTTTGTTCCCCTGCGGAATTTATAGAGGGACATAGCGGAATCTTTGCTTTGATTGGTAATGGCAAAAGCTATGCCGCAGGTGCCCGAGCCTTTGGGATTGAACCATATTCCGTTTTTGGGGATTTGCAATGTGCTTCCGTCCTTTAAGGGGATGCTCTGAGGCGAAGTATAATTGGGCGGGTTCTGGGGCGTAATAAACCTGACTTTGTTGTTTTGCGCGCGCGCCGTGCTGTACAAAGTCCAAAGCTCTTCCGGAATGCCTTTATCACTATAGTTTGTGCCGGTTATCGCAGTAGTGGTCGAGTGAGTAAGAGTCAATATACCGTCCGGATAGCTTGTCGTGGTAGTGTCTACTTTATAAAAACTCGTAGCGTGCGAATCAAGAGTAGCTAACGCCGCCGTCATATAAGCGTGTTCGTCGGTTGAATTGGGCACCTTCATATAAGGCGGATTGGAGCTTGATTTAAGCCCGCCGAAAAGCGGATTGTTGGGATTAATCAGTATTTTGTTGCCGAAATAATTGGGGGAGTCCAGCCAGTCCACATCCGGGCCCAATTCGCCTATCAAAACGTAATCGGATTTGGTCATCAGGTCAGCGCCCAGCTTAAAGGAATTGTTGGAGACCCCGATATTGCTCAAATGCCCGTTGTTATGCCCCGCCACAATGCCTATTGCCGCGTTCCCGGCCCCGTTGGATACGCTCATGTTTTCCAGATAAAAATTGTAAGCCTTTCCCGCCGTGTCCGGATTGTAGGTGGAGTCCGGGCTGTCTATTTTGCCAAAAAAGCCGACTCTGCTGCCTAAATCGGGATTCCTGTGGTAATATTTTATTTCGTTTTCAATATTCGATATCCGCAGATTGGAGATTACCTTGTTGTTGCCGTTAAAATCCCCGATAAACGGATATTGTTCAGTGCCGATGGGAGGCATTGCCAGCCCCAGCATATTGATATCATCTCCCAGCATAAAATAATATTTTTCGTCTTGAAGCAGCCCCAGATTCTGCAGCCACGCCAAATGGTAAAGGTGTTTTTGCTCGGTGATGATAAAGGGGTCGCCGTCCACGCCGGTGCCTGCCGCAAAATAACTTAATATACTTTCGCCGGTGTTGTCCGATTGATAAGAGCCCAGATTGGCAAACCACGCAAAAGCAGGCGTTGCCGTAACAAGTATCAGCAACACGCTTATTATAACTATAGCCGGTTTTTTTGCGTTTGCTTTAATCATAGCGCCCTTATCTCCAGACTTATATCCGAATTATATTGGATGGTTTCAAATTCTGTCGGGTCATTGTTTTGGTGAATGAGTGCCAGCGCCTGCTCGTTATACTCCATTACAAACCATAGGTCATGCTCGCCTTCATTGAATACGTCCGATGTAAGCGTTATCGAGCCGCTTTTGGAAGGGGTGCCCTGAACGGTAATGAACGTTTTGGGCAACCCTGTCGAGTTAAGGGTTGTTTCTCCGTTGTATTCGGCGGCGAAGAACTGCGCGCAATTGCTGAGCCAGTTCTGATCTCCTGCCGTCTGCCAGCCTTTGCCAGCCTTTGCAACAACGGCGTAATAGTCCCCCGCGGAGACCGTAAAAGATATGTTTATTGCAAGCACGGGCCTGTATTCGTTCATGGCGATGCCTTCAACGTCATAATCGGGAATTTCGGCAAGAGCGACCAAGCCGTTCTGCCCTGTAGCGAGAGTATACACTTTTTGGCTGCCGTTCTCCGAAATTTCCGAAACGGCGTATGAGTGCAGGGTAACGTTGGAAACGTTGTCCGACTGCACTCTTAAATCTATATCGCCCAAGGATGAATTGTTATTGATAACAAACCACGCAAAAACCGCGCTTGCGCCCAGAGTAAGGCTCAAGGCCAGCGCTATTACCGAGTAAAACAGATTTTTTCCGGCTTTGCTGTAGCTTTGTTGCATTACACTCCTTCCTTATTTTTGTGCTGCGGGCGTTTCATTACCGTTTATAAAAAAAGTTGCAATCTTGTTAAAAATTGCAACTGGCTGGCATCGGTGTGCCCCTATAGCTTTGCGTCACTACCTTGCGATAGCTTTGCCCTATATAGGTGTTATTTTATACTAGTAATAATATATCATAATACGCGCGGTTATGTCAATCATTCACGCCCTTTTAATAAAGGCCGCCCGAAAAATATCAGGCGGCCTTGCATCCTTTTTTATTCCTCACGTGCCTCAATGTAATCCGCGTAATCTTCTGCCCAACCGTCCGCCGCTATATATTCTTCCGGCTTATCTGCGGGAACATAAATTACAAAGCCGTCTGCCGAGGTATCAAAAGCCTCTGAGCCGATAACGGGAGGGATTTGCGCATTCACAAAGACTTCCGCAAGGTTATGGCATTCGTAAAACGCCTGTTTGCCGATTGAGGTTACGCTGTCGGGAATAGTTACGGATAAGAGAGTATCCGAGGCAAAGGCGAAATCCATTATGCTTTCCACGCCCTCGGGCACGCTGTAATGCTCTTGCGCGCCCACATAAGTAAGAAGCACGGTATTATCCAAAGTCAGATAAGCCTGAGCCTCCCTGACAAAGACGGCGTTATCGCCCAGATAATAAGGAAGTGCGCCAAGCGCCGCGCAAACTATATTGGTGCCGGGTATTATCACATATGACATTATTTCATGCATTATTTCATTTAACGTTATCAAACCGTCGTCAGCCGCTGCGGCGTCGGCAAATTCCACGGCAAGCGCCATTCCATCCGTGACCAAAGCCCTGATTCCCATGTCTTCGAAATCCGCTGACATGCTGAAAATGTATATGGAGAAGCCCAAAACATCATTTAATGTCTTTCTGGTTTTTGCCCATAAGACAAACAAGTTGGCGCGCTCAGCGCTCCATACCACCGTGAGACCCGCATTCCAGCTTTCTTCCCAGCCCGAAGGGCGCGCGGAAGCGTCAGTGTATATTGCCAGGTCATTATTGCATTGGCTGAATACCTGCTCTCCTACCTGGCTTACGCTTGCGGGGACGAAAGCCACGCTGAGCGCCTGACAATAATAAAACGCCGAGTCGCCTATATATTCCACGCTGTCGGGGATATACACATATTCTAGGTAATAGCAATAACCGAAAGCATTGTTTCCGATAGACACTACGCCTTCCTTGATGGACAACAGCGTCAAATCGTCACACCAGCTGAATGCCTCCTCACTGATTTCCAGATTATCTCCGGATATGTCCGCAGATTGAAGAGCTCCGCAATGCGTAAACGCCCATCTGCCAAGTGTCCTTACCCCGGCGGGGATAGTGATTGCCAAAAGCCTCTCACAGCTATTAAACGCATAGTCCAGGATATGAACTAAATTATCGGGCAGCGTAATTTCTTCAATGAAAGTATACTCAAAAGCCCCTTCCCCTATGGTATGCACGGTATCCGGCACGGTGTACTCCGCGGATGCTGACGAATATCTGATCAATGTGCCCATATCCGCGGTAAAGTATACCCCGTCCGCCTCGGCTACATCGTTTATCAGTATATGGGGCAAAGAGTAAGTGGTGTTAGCTATTATATTGGTGCCGGCCACGCTGACAAAATTATCAAGCACCGTGTTTACTCCGTCAAGGGCAGCTTGCAGATCGTCATAATCGCATTCTATTGCCAGCGGAATATCGTTAGCCAAAACCGCCTTAAAGCCCCAGCCCTCGTAATTGTCCGCAAATGTTATATTTTCTTCATCATAAAGCAAATTATTTTCAAAAAGCTCAAAGAATAGGGGACTGTTTGCCTCCCATAACGCCTCCAGCTCGGTTTTGCCTTCGACATAAATCCAAATCGCGTTGACCGTCAAATCCTCTGTAACATTGTCAAAAGCCTTATCCCATCTGTCAAAGGCGTAGCCCTCTTTTTCGTATTCGGGAGCAACTGCCGCCCCGCCGCTTGCCACGATTTGCACCTCGTCGCCGCTTACCAATACGCCGCCGTTGCCCGCGAATATTACCCTGTATGCGATTTTCCATTGTGCGGTTACGGTAATATTCGCTTGCACATTGTCAAACGCGTTATCCCAACCGTCAAAAATGTAACCGTCCCGCTCATAGGTGGGCGCAACCGCCGCGTTGCCGCTTATTATCGTCTGCACTTCCTCGCCGCTAATCAGCGTTCCGCCGCCCCCGTTAAAGGTAACGGTATATAACGCTTTCCATAGGGCGGTTACCGTAATATTGGCTTGTATATTGTCAAACGCCTTATCCCATCTGTCAAAGGCGTAACCCTCCCTTTCGTAGGTGGGCGCGGCAGCCCCTTGCCCTTTCTCTACAATCTGCATCTCGTCGCCGCTAATCAGTATTCCGCCGCCCCCGTTAAAGGTAACGGTGTAGGTAACTGTAGCTTCCTTCCATTTTGCGGTAACGGTAATATTCTCTTGCACATTGTCAAAAGCCTTATCCCAACCGTCGAAATCATAGCCTTCCCGCTCGTAGGTGGGCGCGACAGCCCCTTGTCCTTTCTCTACCGTTTGTACCTCGTCGCCGCTAATCAGCACCCCGCCGCCTCCGTTAAAGGTAACGGTATAAACCGCTTTCCATAGGGCGGTTACCGTAATATTCGCTTGCACATTGTCAAAATCTATATCCCAGTCGTCAAAGGCGTAACCTTCCCGTTCATAGGTGGGTGCGACAGCCTCTTGTCCTTTTTCTACAATCTGTACCTCCTCGCCGCTTATCAGGGTGCCGCCGCCCCCGTTAAAGGTAACGGTATATGTAACGGTCTCCGCCTTCCATTTTGCGGTAACGGTAATATCCGCTTGTATATTGTCAAACGCCTTATCCCAGCCGTCAAAGGTGTAGCCCTGCCTTTGGTAGGTGGGAGCGACAGCCCCTT
>JBMNTS010000061.1:0-5035 GCA_050945855.1 Christensenellales bacterium
GTATGCGTGAGACAGCCTGTCCTCGGCAATATCACTTTTTTGCCGCAAAAATTGCGGGGATTGCGCGATAATTTCGGACAACTTCACTCTATTACCCCTCTGGTTGTCAGCGCGCGCCTTATTGATTCTATCGTCTTGAATTTGTCCGCATCGGGTATTATGGTAACGAAACGGGAGCAGCTTTGCTCAAGCTCCTTAAAGCCACGGTATACGTCGGCGTGAAAAAACTCTCCTTCCTTTTCCATTCTGTCGTTTTGCTTTTTGTTCCACGCCTTGTCCGGCGGCAAATCTATAAATATGACGGTGTCCGGCATGCAGTTTTCCAGCGCGTAGCAATTTATCCGCTCCACACTCTCCCGTCCCAGTCCACGCGCGTACCCCTGATACGCTATGGAACTGTCTATATATCTGTCGCAAATGACAATTTTGCCTTGCGCAAGAGCGGGCTTGATGACTTTGTCTATATGCGCAATGCGCGCGGCACAAAACAAGTACGCCTCCGTCAATGCGGGCATGGGATAGCTAAGAAGTATTTCCCTGACGGCTTCCCCTTCCGGCGTGCCGCCCGGCTCTCTTGTAACTATATAATCCTGACCGGTTTGCTCAAGATATTCCACAAGCCTTTTTACCTGATACGTTTTGCCGACGCCTTCGCACCCTTCAAAGACAATAAACTTGTTTAATTTGCTCATATAATTATTTTACCACACAAACCTTGCCGTTTACAAGCCCAAAAAGCTCACTTGCGTGTTCGGATATAAAACGCGCCTGCTTTTGGGTGATTTTCTGACCGGAAAAGACCGTGGGCGTGCCCGGCGGGTACAAACCTATTTCGCGGTAGGAAATTTTGCCCTCGCATTCCGATATATCGATAAGCTGAAAATCCTTGTAAAACTTCAACCTGAAAATCCGCTTGGGCGCGAAATCCGCGCGGGGCTTATCCGCCCTTTGGGAGAGGGTAGGGGCAATTTCGAAAAGCGCCTTACCCAAAGAGGGTAAAGCCTCTATATTATTTTGGGTAAGAATAAAAATAACGGTATCCTCGGACGCCGCTTCCGCATAGAAACCTTTTTCGGCAAGGGCGGCGTACGCCTCTCTGCCGTCATAGTAAGGCAGTCCGATAACCGAACGGGAAAAATCCTCGCACTCCTCCGCGATAAACCCCGGCGGCAAAGCGCGCTTAAACCCGCTTGACGCGTCCTTTATCTTTTGAAAAATCTCTTCTCCCTTTTTAGCGTAGTAATCCAAAGCCGCCTCTATGGAGAGGATGACGGGATAGGAAGGAGAGGAGGTATGCAGCATGCTTCTGTACAGCTTTACCTTTTGAGCGTACTTTTCCTTAGCGTGCAAAATCGCTCCCCCGGTAAATACGGGCAGCATCTTATGCGGAGAATGGATGACCAAATCCGCGCATTCGGGAACCGCTTTCGGCAATAACTTGCTGAAGGCGTAATGCGCTCCGTGAGAGGCGTCCACGATAAGGCATAAATAGGGGAAGAGCGTTTTCAGCTTTTCGCATATACCGCGCTCCCGTATTCTGCCCCGGTAATCGGGAGAAGTCAGGATAACGGCGGAGATTTTTCTTTTTGCGATTTGCTCCGCCAGCGAATCAATGTCCATGTCCAAAGGCGCCTGAAAGGCTTTGCGACCCGCAAGCCTCAGCGCGTTATATACGCTTTTATGCGCGCCGCCCAGCACCATAAAAGCTCCGGGTAAAGCGGCGGCGGTAAAGACCGCGCAAAACACGGCAGAGGTCGCTCCCGCGGTAAAAATAAATGAGGTTTGCGCGCCGTATATTTTCGCCGCGCGCTCCTCCAATTGTTTTATCGCGCCCGTACCGTTTAACAGGTTATCGCTGTAAGGCAATTCTGTAACATCAAAAACGGCTGCGGAATACAGTTCGTCATAAATACCGTCCGGGCTTTTGCCCGAATGTCCGGGAGTATGAAATCTGACGCATTTTTCCTTATCCTTAATCAGTTCAAAAAGCGGTTTCATTTTTTCTCATCCTTTTCAAACTGATTCCAAAGGTTGTATCTTTCGGGAGAAATAATGGCGGATATCATATTGTCTTTGGCAAAGGGTATTTCTTTTTGAATATTTTTTACAACCTGTTTCATATATTCGCGGCTGGAGCTTTTGTCCTTAGGACACGGACTGGGGATAACCGGCATATTATGCCGCGCCGCCGCCCCTTTGATGTCGCCCTCGTGCGCATAAATCAAAGGGCGTATTACGGTGACCTTTGTCCGGCTCATAAAGCTGTAAGGCTGCAGCGTACTGAGTCTGCCCTCGTACATAAAGGAAAGCATAAAAGTCGCGAGCACGTCTTCCGCGTGGTGAGCGAGGGCAAGTTTGCCCGCCCCTATTTGCCCGCATTTGGTGCAGAGCGCTCCCCTTCGCAATTTGGAGCATAAGGAACAGGGATTTTTTTCTTTTCTGTCAATAAAAATCGCCTTGGCAACGCTGGTGGGGACAACATAAAAAGGCACACCCAGAGAGGCTGCGTATTGCGCAAGCCGCTCCTTTGCTTGGGAATCTGCACTCCCTATGCCCGCCTCGGCAAAGCCCATATCTATATGGATAGCGGACAACGTAAAACCGACCGGTGAAAATTCGCAAAACTTAGCCAGAGCGGTAAGCAAAACCAAACTGTCCGCTCCGCCGCTGACACCTACCGCAATATGGTCGCCTTCTTCGATAAGAGGGTATTTATTACACGCCCGCCTCATGGCGCCTATGATTTTATCCATAGGCCAAATCCGCCCTTACCGCTTAATCAAATTCGTAGGCAAGAATGGGGAAACGTGCCGCCCTGACCTCGTCGGGTCTGCCTATAGGCGTAGTTTGGGGCGCCGAATGCATACTTTCGGGTGCCGCAAACGCCTTTTCGTATAAACGCAAAATACTTTCTATCGCTTTGTCAAGCGTCTCTTTGCTCTCCGTCTCGCAAGGCTCTATCATAAGCGCTTCTTTTACGATTTGGGGGAAATACATTGTCGGCGGATGCATACCCTCGTCTATCAGCGCCTTGGCAAAATCCAGCGCGCTGACGCCCGTCTTTTCCTTTAAGTCTTGAAGGCTGAGCACAAACTCATGCATACATCTGTCGGACACCGTACCGAATTTTTCTTTAAGTTTGGTGAGCATATAATTAGCGTTGAGCACCGCTTTTAGAGAGGCATCTTGCAATCCCTCCGAGCCCAGCATACTTATATACGCCCACGCCTTTATGCAAACGCCGATATTGCCGTAAAACATTTTTACTCTGCCGATGGAGATCTCCGCGTCCGTAAAAGAGTATACGCCGCCGTTTTTCGTCACTCTTGACAAAGGCATAAAGGGAGCAAGAAAACTCTTGCAGCCCACGGGTCCGCTGCCCGGCCCGCCGCCGCCGTGAGGGGTAGCAAAGGTCTTATGCAGGTTGAGGTGCGCGATATCAAAGCCCATATCGCCCGGGCGGATATTGCCCACAATGGCGTTGAGGTTGGCTCCGTCGTAATAAAGCAGTCCGCCCGCCTCGTGCACTATGCGGCTGATTGCGGTAATATCTTTTTCAAACAGCCCCAGCGTATTGGGATTGGTGAGCATCAGCCCCGCCGTATCCTCTCCCACTGCCGCCTTGAGCGCGTCTATATCCACGCTGCCGCCCTTGGAGGGAATATTGACCACCTGAAAGCCCGCCATGGAGCAAGACGCGGGATTGGTGCCGTGAGCGGAATCGGGGACGATAATTTTGTTGCGCTTATCCTCACCGCGTGAAAGGTGATACGCCTTAATCATCTGCATTGAGGTATACTCGCCGTGCGCTCCCGCGGAGGGCATAAGGGTAAACTCGTCCATACCGCACAGGACACAAAGCATATTCTGCAATTCGTACATCAATTCCAATGTGCCTTGCGCATCCATGGGGTTTTGCAGCGGATGAATTGCCGCAAAGCCTTCAAAGGAAGCCAGTTTTTCGCTTACCTTGGGATTGTACTTCATTGTGCAGGAGCCCAGAGGGTAAAACCCGTCGTCCACGCCGAAAGCGCGCTTACTCAGCGCGGTGTAATGTCTTGCCAACTCGTTCTCCGCGACTTCGGGAAGCCGGGCGGGGCATGAGCGCAGCAAGTCCTGCTCAATTTCGTAAGCCTTTACGGGCGAATCAATAAACAACGCCTTACTGCCTTTTTTGGAGATGTCGAATAACGTTTTCATTATCGCGCCTCCTTTAAGCAGGATAAGAGCAGGTCAATTTGCTCTTTGGTGTTTTGTTCGGTGACACAATACAGGGTGTCCTTTTCGCTTAGAGGCAAGCCGGACAAAATATCTTTCTTTGCCAATTCCCTCTCTAATTCATACGCGTTTGCTTCGCTTTTGATAACGAACTCGTTAAAGAATTGCGAATTGTATTTAAGGGAAAAACCGGGAAGCTTGCATATCTCTTCCGCAAGGTAATGCGCGTTGGAATAACAGGCGCGCGCCACCTCCTGCATGCCTTCCCTGCCCGCCGTCGCCATATAAACAGCCGCGCGCAGCGCGCAATGCGCTTGATTGGAGCATATAGAGCTGGAAGCCTTTTCCCGCCTGATATGCTGCTCCCTTGCCTGCATGGTCAGCACGTAGCTTGCGCGCCCCAGGCTATCCTCCGTCTTGCCCACTATTCTGCCCGGAAGCAAACGCACATTTTGCTTTACGGTAGCCATAAAGCCCAGGTACGGGCCCCCGAAAGACATAGGTATGCCCAAAGGCTGCCCTTCACCCACCGCTATGTCCGCCTTGCATTCAAAGGGGGTCTTAAGTACAGCCGCGCTTATGGGATACACGCTCATTACATAGCCCGCGCCCTGCTGCCGTAAATACTCGCCGATTTTATCCGCATCCTCTATGCATCCGAAATAGTTGGGTTGGGATATGCCCACCGCGCTTGCGCCGTCCAGTTTTTCCGCCAGATCCCGCAAGTCCGTTTTGCCTTCCCTGCAGGCGATATACTCCACTTTGATATTCAAAGGTCTTAGGTAAGTTTCCACTACCTTTGCGCACATGGGATTAA
>JBMNTS010000062.1:0-4824 GCA_050945855.1 Christensenellales bacterium
GCGAAAGCGCAATCGTGTTTATGAACGTGCAATTCAGCTTTAATCAAAAAACGCTGTTCCATTCCATAAAGCGGGAAGAGGTGGACTTATTGTCCCTTACTATCCAAGGCAGCGATATGCTGCAGACAGGAGGTAAAGTGGCTTCGGTGCCCTTATACAAGCTGCTTAAAGAAGATTGCTTTGCAAGGGACGCAGGGGGCGAAGTGCTTTACCGCAGGGTAGGGGGAGAGGACGTTCCCGCGGCGCTGGTCAAAACTCCCGGTTATACCGGAATAAATCATTCGGAAGGGCGCAAGGTAATAGGGCTTTCAATCACTTATGACACCACATTCAGCCTGAACGAAATCGAGAAAGATATATCCGCCGCGGTGGCGGAGTATAATCAGTCCAGACCAACGGGCATTATTGTGGATGCGGGGCAAACAGTATCTGTAATGGACGAGGTAATGAACAATCTATATTTGATTTTGGGCGCGGCTATAATTTTGATTTACCTTATTATGGTAGCGCAATTCCAAAGCTGGAAAAAGCCATTTATAGTGATGTTCACCGTGCCTCTGGCGTTTACCGGCTCTTTTATACTGATGCTTGCCACGGGCACAAGCATAAACATAATGAGCCTTGTGGGTCTGATTATCTTAATGGGCGTGGTGGTAAACAACGGAATAGTGTTTGTGGACTACGCGGACAAGGTTATGGAGTCCGGGGAAGATAAGAGAAAGGCGCTGTTAAGAACGGGCGTGGACAGACTAAGACCTATATTGCTTACCGCCCTTACCACGATAAGCGCGCTTATCATTATGGCGGCGGATACCTCCGACTACGGACTGCTGCTTTCGCCCTTGGCTATTTCCATGGTGGGCGGACTGACTTACGCCACTTTCGTAACCTTGTACGCGGTGCCTATCGTCTATGATATCTTCAATCGCAAATACAAAATACCCGAGCAGATACAAGCCTTGAGGGACGCCGATATCGACAAGATAGACGAGAACAATATTTTTGAGGAAACCGATCCCTACTACTACAGTCAAATCCAAAAGGTAAACGAGTCCAAAAGCATGAGCATGCTTACCGCGCGCAGGCTGGAAAGAAAGCGTAAAAGACAGGGCAGAAAAGGTTACCGGTCTATGAGTTGATACTAAAAAGCCCCGCTTACCGCGGGGCTTTAAAATTCACTGTTAATTATTTACCAGTCCAAGCCCTCCCAGGAGAGGTCGGAGGCGTTACCCTCCGCATGCATTTCCGCGATATAGGCATCCCTTTCTTTACGGGACAAACCGGCCAGTTCTGTTACCAGCGCAAGGCGTTCCTGCTTTTCCGCTTCCGTCATAGTAGCCAGCGTGCCCGCCTTTTTGCGTTCGATAAAATACCTTGCGCGGCTTAACTTGTGATTGTTGACCTTGTACTTGTAAGAGGCCAGCATTGCCAGCGACATAAGCAGGGCTATGGAGCCTCCCAACAGCAGTCTGATTGCAAGCAGAACTTTGTCCGACTGAATGATTGACACTTCGCTTGTGCTTTCTATGTAACCGGCAAGCCCCATCACCAGTCCCACAACCCATACGCCCATTGCGCCCGCGAGTTTGCGTATCAGCGTCATTATACCGCTGTAGTTGCCGGTGGGGCGGTCGCCCGTTTTCAATTCCGCTATATCCAGAGTGTCCGGGAAAATTATCCAAGGCATCATTTGCGCCCCGCCGAATCCGAAGCCCATAAGCAGCGCCGCGATTACCACAAGAATGGGCGGCGTCCAGGAAGGGTCAAATACCGCAAGCAATACGCCGCTTGTGATATACAGCGGCAAGCCCATGCGGAAAGCGGACTGTTTGTCCTTCTTATCCATTTTAATGCGAGCCACAGGGAAGGCGATTACCGCCGCGACCATCAGCGGAGCCACAATAAACATTGAGGAAAAAGGCATGCCGAACAACTCCGCTCCTCTCCATACATCCATGGTATAAAACACCGCCAGCGCCGAGATTATATCCATACACATAAAGGCTGTCACATACATGGATATATGCCATTTGTAAGACTTGTTTCTGAAAGGCTCTATATAGGTTTTCAAGTTAAACCTGACTTTATTTTGCCCTTCCGCAATTTTTATGCGTTCCTTTACCGCGAAGCCGCATATTATAAGACCCAAACCGAACATAACGCCGTAAGTGCAGCCCATTATCAGCCCGAATTGCGTGCCCGTAATGGGCGGGAGCATGCTTGATTCGGGAGCGGTATAGGCCTCCAAAAGCAGCAGCGGTCCAACATAGGCAAGCCCGGAAGCGAGCGCGGTAAAGACCAGTTTTACGGTATTGGCGTTGTTGCGCTCCTTAAAATCAGGTGATATATCGCTGCTCATGGAAGTATAGGGTACCTGAGTGATTGTGGAAAAAGTGTTCCAGATGATGTAAAAAACTAGTATGTATATAGTCTTTTGCAAGGTGGAAAATCCAAAGTTGTTAATGGGCATAAACAGCAAAAACATAGTAGCTATAAGCCCCAGGCCACCGAAGACCATGTAAGGCTTGCGCCGTCCCCATTTGCTTTTGGTGGAGTCGGATATTACGCCCATGAGGGGGTCGGTTATGGCGTCCCATACTTTGGATATCATCATTATGGTGGAAGCCATGCCTACCGCTATGCCCAGCGCGTTGGTCATATAATTAAGCATAACGCACGCCATCAGCGCCACGCCGCCGCCGTCCATAAAACCGCCCAGGCCGTAAGCTATTTTTTCGCCGGTCGGGATATAATCGGGAGATTTTTTAGCTGATTTTATTGAATTAAGGTTGCTTTCTTTAACAGTCATTACTCTTTTGCCGTATTTCCTTTTGTGTATTAATTATCGTTAAAAATAATCAACAACCATTATATAATTAATCGGGTGACAAGTCAATGCAAAAGCATATTTTCAAACAACTTGTTTGATAATTGTTTTGATGCGGTTATTTTGCTCTTTAGTATAAAAAACTTCAAACTTGACAACGGTTTTTTCTTCCGTTAATATATAAAAAGGAGAAAAAGAAAATGAAAAAGCATTCTGTTTCCAAAAAAGCGTGGATTGAAATAGCTTTGGCTTTCGGACTGTTTGCGGCATTTGCGGTACTGGCAGGCATTTACGATTTGGTTATTAATAAGGCGTTATATAACCCCGATTCCCTTTTCGGGCAGTTCTTTGCCCGACTGGGGGAGATGCCCTCATATCTCGCCGCTCCCGCGGCAGGCGCGATATTATATCGTCAGGGCTTGGGAAAAGCCAAATGGCAAAAACTCGTTATCGGCGCGTTTTTTATTCTGTTGACTTTCGGCGGCTGGTTTTTCGCGCTGAGCGCATGGTTCTGGGAGAACTTTGTAAACCATTCCTTGCCTTACGCTATGGTTTATAAACTGTTTTTCAGCGCGTTTATGACCTTATTGACGCTGCTTTGTGTTTCTTTTGTTGACAAAAAGGCTATTAAAAAATTGCTGCCCTTTGCGGTATTTTTGATTATCGTTACCGTTGTCAGCAATGTAATCGTGCAAATAATGAAGATGGGATGGGCGCGCCAGCGATTCAGAACTATGGTAGGCAGCGGAGATTTCAGCGGATTTGCGCCGTGGTACAAGCCGCAATTCTTGTTTCCTTCTCCCGTTCGCACACCGGAGTATATAGCGGCGGTCAAAGCCGCTGATTCGGACGCCTTCCGTTCCTTCCCCTCCGGTCATACCGTCGCGGCGGCCGCTTCCTTCGCTATAATAATATTGCCGGAAATGTATAAGGGGCTAAAAAAATACGCGCTTCTGTTTTGGATAGCGCCTATTGCTTATACCGTCGCCGTCGCCGTAAGCCGTATTGTAATGGGGGCGCATTACCTTTCCGACGTGCTGTTCGGCGGATATATAGGCTTCGGGACAGCGGCGTTGGCGCGTTTTGTGATTGTGAGGAAATACCCTCATAAGCTTTCAGGCGAATAAGAAAAGGAAAAATATTTTCTCTTTACCGTTTCCGATTAAAGCAAATCAAAATTCTGTGCTGAAATAAGCGAATCCGTCGCTTTCAGCGCGGATAATTTCCGCATGCCGAAAATAAAGCTTATACCTGTGATAACGGTGGAGATTGCGTCCGCAAAGGGAGCGGCAAAAAGTATTCCCTTGAGCCCCCACGCCTCGGAAAACAGTATAATCGCGGGGATTAGCAGTATAATTTGTCTGGTAAGAGTAAGTGTCATAGCAACCGCGGAGCGGCCGATTGCCTGAAAGAAGTTAGCCGCCAATATCTGGAATCCGATAAGAGGCAGACACCAAAACCAGGTAACCAGGGCGTAGCTTCCCGTTTTTACAAGCTCGGGGTCTCTGTTAAACAAGCTCACAATTGCCTCGGGGAAAATTCTGGTCACCACCCAACCCGCTACCACTATTAACGTGGCAATAAATATCGCCAGCTTTTCCACTTCTTTTATCCGCTCGTATTTTTTCGCGCCGAAGTTAAAACTGACTATGGGCTGAACGCCCTGATTAAGCCCGACTATGGGCATAAGCAGTATGGTTTGCACGCTGTTTACGATGCCCATGCCCGATATTGCCATATTGCCGCCGAATATAAGCAGCCTTTTGTTAAGGATAACATTAAGAATACTGTTTCCTATCTGCATTAAAAACAAAGGCACTCCGAGCATCGCTATTTTCAGGCTGACGGCTCCGGATAAGCGCAGATATTTTATTCTTATTTTATGCGAGGAGCGCTTGCCCAGAAAATAAGAGAGTATCCACAGCATGGAAAAAGCCTGAGACAGTATTGTGGCAAGCGCGGCTCCCTGCATGCCCATATTAAGGACATAGATAAAC
>JBMNTS010000063.1:0-4317 GCA_050945855.1 Christensenellales bacterium
GTTACAATGCCGTTGAGTGGCGTTGTTATCCTGTAGATACGGAAGGCTTGTGGCTTGGAGGTATCATTAGGCTTGGCTTTTATGAGCCTTTCCTTCTTAATCTCACCAAAATGCACACCCGTGACAGGATACTTTAGCACGCATTCGTATACACCATTACGCTCCTCGGTAACCTCACAGGAAATCGTATCCGTAAGCGTACCGATGCCGTAGGTGGCAAAGTTCGTAGTATCTGATTTATATAGAATTGGAATCATATGCACACCCACCTCGGCATAATTTCTATTTTCGTTATGCCACCGTCAAAGGTAATGGTGTTTTTGCCTTTATGCAAAAGCGGGAAACCGTCCCCCTCAACCGTGTCATTTTTAAGCACCGTATCCTTGTAAAAGTTCATCATTTCAGAGTCGCATTCCACATAGCCGTCAATAGCCAAGAAAGACCATATTGCGTTATATGTACCCGATTGAACGATAAGCCTTCCACTACCACTTCCGTGTACCTTGATATACGGTTTAGCAGCAAACGGATACGGATTTGTAAGAGAAAAGCTCGTTGCCGTATGGCTGCTTTTCTTCTGCCCGGCAATTGAAAACCTCAACGGCTGACAAGAGAAATTAACGGTAAAAGTACCGATTTTATTGATTTCGTCAGCAATATCGAGTTTATTATTAAAAACTGCCTTGCGTTGGAAGGTTGTATCGTAACTATCCGTCAAGATATGATATCTATCGGGTTCGGTATAGAGCCAAGCCTTCAAATTTGTAATTTTTTCTGCAAGTTCGCCTATGCTTTTCGCAGGAAGGAAACAAGTATAACTGACTGTCACGTTAGGAAAGCGACCACTTGGGTTTATAAGGTCACCGTTCCGTCCCGGTATTGCTTGAAAAGTCAAGTCATACTTGGGTGCAGAGAATATATTTTTCGACATAATTCGCACACCCATATCAGTAGAACGAACACCGTTATAAACAAAATAATTCATCCGAATACCACCTCCTTTCGTTTCATAAACGCTCCTGCCGTTTGCATTATTTCATTTGTGAGTTCGGTTATATCCTCGTTTGTATAGTTATTAAAAGTTCCAATGCTAAGCTGAAGCACAAAGCCACCGCCGCCTACACCACTAGCACCATCAAGGGTTGTGGATTTTACTGCGTTCACATCAATGGTTTCAGGCAAAGCAGTGGAAAGGTCTGCCGACAAGTCCCCAAACACGGAGTTCAAGTCCTTTGTCATATCGGTAGCAGACTTAATAGCCATATCTGCCGATTCGTCAATACCACCCGCCAAGCCCTAATTTTTGGTGCAAAACCTATAAAAAAGGGTAAAATACCCCTATTTCGGCAATAAAAAAACCATAATACCGATATTTTTCGTATCAATATTATGGTTTCTTTATGGTCGGAGTGACTGGACTTGAACCAGCGGCCTCATGGTCCCGAACCATGCGCGCTACCATCTGCGCTACACCCCGTAGTTTTTAGCTTTTCTTATTTTTTGGAGACGGAGAGCGAGGTTTCGTCGTAAAATCTGTAAGGATAGCCTGCCGCCTCTCCGCTGTACTCCACTCCAATGCGCGTTGTGGCTTTTGTTTCAGGGAGCCTTCTGCCCTCCCTTTGCAGAATTATTATTCTGCTGGAGGCCTCCGCGCATAGATCCGCTCCGTAATCCGCCCTTGTTATTCCCGCTTCCCTGCAAAGCTTGCCCGGTCCCGCGTATTTTCTTATATCCTCGCCTTCAAGCGGTTGAAGAGCGCGGATAAGCACCGCTTCCGGATTGCCTTCCCCCGCGGTTACGGCGTTAAGGCAATTATATATTCCGTATATCAGATATATATAAGCGTAGCCGCCGCTTTTATACATTATATTCACTCTGCCGCCGGGCTTTGTCTTATAAGAATGCGCCGCCGCGTCCCTTAACCCCAGATAAGCCTCGCACTCCACGATATCCCCGCATGCCGCAATCAGACTTTGCTCAACTTGCGCAACGCCGTCCTTGGTGATTTGCCGTGCGGTAACGGGCGTCTTTAACACCGCCAGCGTGCAGGACAGCAACTCCCGCGCAACGCTTAAGGTATCTCTTTCATAAAATTCCCGAGGCAATATCGCGCCTTTCAAAACCATGCAAATAATAATACTATAAAAGCGGGCAAATGTCAAACTTTAATATATGATTACTCGCCAAAAAGCGGCAAAACGGAAGGGTGGAAATATTTGACTTTTTTCATTTTGGTGATATACTTTACTTACAGGAAATTTTGGAGCGGTTATGAAAAAAACACCTTTTTATGATTTGTTGACATCGCGCGGGGGAAAAATGGTAGAGTTCGCCGGGTATGCCATGCCTATTCAGTTTGCCGGCATTATTGCCGAGCATAAAGCGGTAAGGGAAAGGGCGGGGCTTTTTGACGTATCGCACATGGCGGAATTTATTTTAAAAGGTGAGGGCGCTCTGCAGACTTTGGAGCGGCTTGTCACCAATGTTATGGGCAGTCTTGCGGAGGGCAAGGCGCGCTATTCCCTTATGCTTAACGACAAGGGCGGAGTGGTGGACGATATTCTGGTCTACAAATTGGCGGAAAGCGAATTCATGATAGTTGCCAACGCCTGTAATTATCAAAAGGATATGGAGCATATCAAAGCCAACCTTGCTCCCGGAGCGCATTTTGAGGACATAACCGAGGATACCGCGCTTCTTGCGTTGCAGGGCAGGGAAGCGCAAGCTATAATGCTCAAACTTTTTGCGGACGAACAGTTGCCGCGCGACAATTATTCCTTTACAAAAACAAGCTATAAAGGGCGCCCCGTTATCCTTTCCAGAACGGGCTATACCGGCGAGGACGGCTTTGAGATATTCCTGCCCGCCTCATTCGCAGCGGAATTTTTTGAGGATGTTACGGCGACGGACAGCGCGCTTGTGATGTGCGGTTTAGGCGCACGTGATACCCTCCGTTTGGAAGCGGCAATGCCCCTGTACGGTCATGAAATGAACGAGGACACCTTGGCTTCCGAGATTGGTTTAGGCTGGTTTATCAAAGCGGACGCCAAAGATTTTATAGGCAGATCCGCGCTTATTAAAAACAGCCCCAAATACAAAAGGGCGGGACTGAAGATTGCAGGCAGAGGCATAGCGCGCGAGCATATGAAAGTATTCGGTGACGGAAAAGAAATAGGTTGCGTCACATCGGGCACCTTTAGTCCCACTTTAGGGTACCCAATCGCAATGGTAAGGATTGAGCGGGATTATGAGAAAGATTACGCGGACATTGAAATCAGAGGCGAAAAGGTAAGGGCACAGCTTACCGCTCTGCCATTTTATAAAAGGCAAAAATAAAAAATCAGAGGAGAGTATTATGGCATTATTATATGCGAAAACGCACGAGTGGTACGACGCCGAAAGCGGCAAGGTGGGCATCAGCGCGCACGCCGCGGAGGCGCTGGTGGATATAGTGTTTGTGGACTTGCCCGAGCCGGGCACACAAGTAAACATCGGCGACTCTTTCGCTTTTCTGGAGAGCGTCAAAGCGGTAAGCGACGTATTCAGCCCGGCAGCCGGCGTAATCACCGAGGTCAACGAGGCGCTAAAAGACCACCCCGAACTTATCAACGAGGACGCGCAAAAAGCGTGGTTTGTTGTTATCAAGGCGGAGAAGACGGCTTCGGATTTAATGGATAAGGAGAGCTACGAGGCTTACTGCAAAGACAATCCGGAGGCGTAAATGACAAAATTTACTCCCCACCTTGCAAAAGACGTGGAAATAATGCTCGCGGATATTGGGCTTGCTGATATCTACGGCTTATACGCAGGGCTGGAACAGTTTTTGTATAAGGAAAACCCTTTGCCCTCTTCCTCCACGCAGGCGGCGGAGCGCAAAGCCAAAGCGCTTGCCGCGAAAAACAAGGTTTATCCCGCCGTTTTCAGAGGCGCGGGCAGCTACAATCATTATATCCCCCCTTTGGTGGACGCCCTCTCTTCCCGTTCGGAATTTCTTACGGCGTACACCCCTTATCAGGCGGAAATGTCCCAGGGCATACTTCAGGCGATTTTTGAATATCAGACGATGATAGCCGAGCTTTGCGGCATGGAAGTCGCCAACGCCTCCCACTACGACGGCGCGGCGGCTTTTGCGGAAGCGCTGCTTGCGCTCAGGAAAAAAGGCAAAGACAAAATATTGTTAAGCTCCGCCGTTAATCCCATGTGCGCAAAGGTAGTGGAAACTTACCTAAGACCTTTGAATATCAAAGTGGAGTATATCGCCTGCAGGGAAGGCAAAACGGACTTGCGGGATCTGGCGGAAAAACTGGACGGCGCAAG
>JBMNTS010000064.1:0-4309 GCA_050945855.1 Christensenellales bacterium
GTAAAGACTGTGGACACGGACGACACGGACACGCGCGCTTCGGTCACGATTAACAACAGCTCCAATATATTCTACAAGACCGTATACGCGAACGAAAAGAAAGAAGACGGCAATTACGTAGGCTTTGTCAACATCAATACGGCGGGCGAGTGGGTAAAATACACTTTCTACGCCAAGACCGGAGTCATTTCCGCCACGCTTAAACTGGAGTTATGGCTGGGCAACAAATACGCCATTGATGTGACCAATGAGGAGGGCGACACCGTAAAGGGCGGGCTTACCAAAGGTCAAGTATACTTTGACGACGTTTACTTCAAGTCCATTGACGAGGACACCTACAACGAAAAGATTGAAGCCGAGGAAAACACGGAACTGGACATCGAGGAATTTTTCAGCAACAAGTATATATATAAGAAGCTTATTTATACCACCGATTCCTTCGACGTTTACACCGAGGAATCCGCGGGCAGCAAGAACGGTCATACCCCAAAAGATTACAGCCATTCTTACGCTCCCGATGCGCAAACCGGAGATGAGGACGTATCCG
Source organism: Christensenellales bacterium (assembly GCA_050945855.1). Taxonomy (GTDB): domain Bacteria; phylum Bacillota; class Clostridia; order Christensenellales; family DTU072; genus CAYSNP01. The sequence continues at coordinate 548 of JBMNTS010000064.1, forward strand.
TACACGGAATATTCAAAGCGGGAGAGATAGGCGCGGACCACGCGTATATTTACGAGGGCTTCGGCACCGGCGCGGACAGGGCAAGCTTTATTCCCGAGAACTTCGGCATAGAGGAGTTGAGGACATTCTTGACGGGTTACGGCGACAATGTGCTGTTTATGGCCAATTTCTCGGACAGGACGGGACAAAAATACACCTCTACCACCAAGACCTTTAATTCGGATTCTTACTATAAGATTACTTTCTTTGCCAAAACCCTGCTGCCCGAGGGCAAATACGCGGAATTCCGCTTTGAGCCTGGCACGGATACCGAGTCAGTCAAAACGATAAGGATAAATACCGCGGGCAAGGTGGCTAATGAATTGGGATTTGTTGAGTATACAATGTATATCTACAACCCGCGCACCAGCAGCGTAACCAGCAATAAGATATCCTTCCATCTGGGCAGCAAAGTGGCGGGAGAGACGGAGGACAATTTCTTAAAAGGGATGCTGGTAATAGACAACGTATCCTTAGAGCAGATTGAAAAGGCTGAGTATGACACCGCAACCGACGCTTACGAGGGGATTGCGGACAATGACGCCAAACTGAACGCCGTTATCAATGTCTATGAGTTCAAGAAGACGGAAGAGCAGAAGCCTGCAGAGCCGGGAGAGGAAGAAAAGCCTCCCAAGCAAAAAGGCTTTACCGACCAGTTATGGCTGCTTATATCCACCATTCTTATCGGCGCCGCTATCGTGGGAGTATTGATTTCGGTAGGATATAAGAAGTTCAAGGCTAAGTACAAGAAAAAGGAAACGGTTGTAAACAAGGTCGACACCGCCAAGAGCGTAGTAAAGGAAAGCCAGAAGCGGAGAGAATCTTCCAAGAAAGATATCAACCTGGACGAATTTAAAGACTAAGCCATAATTTGATTAAAACAAAAAACCGCCGACTGATAATCGGCGGTTTTTTTCTTTAACCTTATACTCCCTATTCTTTCTTCGCGGCGTTTAATCTTCTTCTGGCAAGCAATAGCAAATAACCTGTCAGACTTGCAAGGGCTAAAATAATGCCCGCAATAATAATGGATACGGTCTGACCTTTGGCAAGCCCCGTTGTAAGGTACGCGCTTTGCATATAAGCGTAGCCTTCCCCGTACACTATTTTTTCATAGCTTCCGTATTCTCCGCTGCCTTTGACCACGCTTACCCTCTCCCCGTCCTTATATTCGGCTATGGGTGTTCCCGCTTCGGGGTAGGCGTAAACCGCGGCTTTGCCGTACAAGGAAGGGGTCTTTACCCTTTTGTAGACGATTTCATAATCAAATTCCCTGCGGGAATAATAGACATCGCTTACCAGCATATAGCCTGCCTTGCCGTTTGCCTCTACCCGGTAAAAGCGGTAATCCCCCGCCGTGACAACCTCTTCGCTTAATAAGACCAATACGGCGGACTGCTCTAAGAGCGCCAGCACGTTTTCTCCTTCCTCGATGGAAGGGGCGGCGTACAGCCTGGCGCCGTTATGCAGCACCCTGTACTCATAGTATTCCTCCTGCGCCGCAGCCACGCCCAAAGGCGCAACCGTCATCAATAAAGTCAAAAATATCAATAAAAGCACTTTCTTTTTCATATATCCATTATACAATATGCCGATAAAAATTTCCAGTTTTTAATTTTTAGCAAATCAATAATATTGACACGGGCATATTTTGCGACTATAATTATCTCATAAAAGGAGTTTTTATATGGATGTACGCAGATTTCAGGAAAAAGATAGAGAAAATTTGAAAAAGGTTTGTGTGGAAACCAGTTCCATTCCGCTCAGAAACGAGAAGGACATCAAGGTATTGCACCTGTTGTATCTTGAGGCTTACCTTAACGAAGAGCCGGAAAGCTGTTTTGTGGCGGTGGACGATAACGATGAGGCAGTGGGCTATTGCATCTGCGCCCCCGATTTTGACCGCTACAAAAAGGTTTATAAGGAAAAGTATTTAAAGCAGGTGTGGGATTTAAAGCCCTTCAGCGCGATTAAAAGGTGGGGGGAGTTTCTTATAGACGCTCCGCTTAAAAAGAAGTATCCCGCGCATCTGCATATCAACTTGTTCGCGCACAGCCAAAGAAAGGGCTTAGGCTCAAAACTGGTGGACGCCCTTTACGCTCACCTTAAAGAAAATGGCATTAAGGGGTTGTACCTGCGTTGCGGCAATAAAAACGAAACGGGAAAAAGCTTTTACAAAAAATACGGATTTACCCTTAAATCCACCAAGGTCAGCGCATTGTTCGTGATGGATATAGTGTAATTGTTGACTTTGGCGTAAATATATGCTAATATAATAAAAAATTCAAAGGCAATGAAGAGGACTGTGCAAAGACAGCGCAGCGCAGAGAGCTGTTGGCAGGTGTAAAACAGTATGCGCCCTTTGCCCTAATCACCTCCGAGCCGTCCTCCCAAAGGGATAACTTCCCGAGTAGACAGGACCGCAACTCTGCGAGAAAGAGTAAATAAGCGGTTCGGCAGAAGCTGCCGGACAATGAGAGTGGTACCGCGGAATAATCCGTCTCTTTTATGAGACGGATTTTTTATTAAAGGAGATAGATATGCAAAGATTTTACAAGAGGTTTGTAAACGAGACAATCGAGGATGGCAAACTGAAAGCGATAAGTTTTAACGTGCCCGACGATTTTAACTTCGCCTATGACGTGGTGGACGAGCTTGCGGCATTGTACCCGGACAAGAAGGCTATGGTTTGGGCAAATGAAAAGGGCGAGGAACACACCTTTACTTTTAAGGATATGGCGGAGAATTCCGCCCGCGCCGCCAATTATCTTTATTCCAAAGGGATAAGGAAAGGGGACAGAGTTTTGGTTGTGCTCAAGCGGCATTATCAGTTTTGGTTTACCATTCTGGCTTTGCACAGAATCGGCGCCATAATTATTCCGGCGACGCACCTGCTTATGAAAAAAGATTATATCTACAGATTTGAAGCGGCGGGCGTAAAAAGCATAATCTGCACTAACGAGGACAACGTTTGCGAGCGGGTTGAGGAAGCTTTGGAAGCGTATTCCGGGATTGAGTGCAAGTTTGTGATACAAGAGGACAGACCGGGCTGGTACAACTTTGACAAAGGCATCGCGGACTCTTCTCCCGTATACCCCAGGCCGCAGGGAGCGGAGGCTATACGCAGAGAGGATATGATGCTGATGTATTTTACCTCGGGTACCACCGGCTATCCCAAAATCTGCACTCATAGATTTGATTACCCTATCGGGCACATTGTCACCGCGGTATGGTGGCACAACGTACAGCCCGACGGTTTGCATCTTACCATGTCCGAAACGGGCTGGGCAAAATCCATGTGGGGCAAGCTGTACGGGCAGTGGATAGGCGAGAGCTGTATATTCACTTATGACTTTGAAAAATTTAAGCCCGCCGATATACTCTCACTCTTTGCCAAATACAAAATTACCACCTTTTGCGCTCCCCCTACCATATACAGGTTCTTTATTAAAGAGGACTTAAAAGCGTATGATTTTTCCTCACTTAAATACGCCACCACGGCGGGAGAGGCGCTTAACGCCGAAGTGTTTAAACAGTTTAAGGAACATACCGGACTGATGATTATGGAAGGCTTCGGGCAGACGGAAACTACTGTGCTGCTTGCCAATCTTACCGGCGACAAGCCCAAGCCCGGTAGCATGGGATTGCCCAATCCTCAATATGAAATAGACCTTTTGGACGCGGACGGCAACCCTGTGGAGGCGGGAGTTCCCGGCGAAGTAG
>JBMNTS010000065.1:0-4296 GCA_050945855.1 Christensenellales bacterium
ATATAAGGACTTGTTTTCTCCCCAGCGGACAAGAGGCAACGTAAAAGGGGTATTGTCGAATACTGCCGAGCTGACCAAAGACCTTGCCTTAAAACCTTTGACCCCGCGTTTGAAAACGGCAAGAAAACTAAGCCCCGGAGAAGGGGACATAATATCATACAAAGGGGGCAAAAAGGCGGCTTATATGGACGAGGAGGGCAGGCTTCACCTTGTCGACCCCTTATGCGCGCATTTAAGATGCCGGCTTTCCTTTAATCCCGTTGAGCGCACATGGGATTGCCCCTGTCACGGTTCCCGCTTTGATATAGACGGCAGAATAATCGTTTCTCCCGCGGTTTATCCTCTACGGCAGGAAATAGAAGAAGAGGATATTCTTAAATAGTTTTAACGGAAAAGTTAATTGATTTCTTTTTCCGACCTTAGGCTGCCTTTGCCTTCCAGTCCCGCAAAGCCGCGGCGGCGCAGTACCTCATAGACGATGACGGCGACGGCGTTGGAAAGATTAAGGCTGCGCATGGTAGGCAGCATGGGTATGCGCACGCAATCGGAATAATTTTGGGAGAGCAATTTTTCATCAAGCCCCCTTGTTTCGCTGCCGAACACAAGGTAAGTGTTTTCCGCATAGTCGTATTCGGTGTAAACCTTCTTTGCTTTTGTGGAAGCAAAAACAAATTGACCTTGATTTTTTTCAAAAAACGCTTCAAGATTGGGATACACCGTAATATCCAGCTCTTTCCAGTAATCCAGTCCCGCCCTTTTCAGCGCTTTGTCCGATATGGAAAAGCCCAAAGGCTCCACAAGGTGAAGTCTTGCGCCCGTAACGGCGCAGGTGCGCGCAATATTGCCCGTATTGGAGGGTATTTCCGGCTCTACCAAAACTATATTAAGCATATTTGTATTATTCTCATTATTTTTTTGATGCTTTAATAATAATCCACATTTGTTGACTTTGCAAACAAATTATTGTAAAATTAAGGAAATATCCGGAGAAAATAATGGCGGTTGATTTAGAAAAAAGCAGAGAGTATTTCAGCAAAGATACTTTTGCCACGGGCAACGGCATTTATATCGTCAGCGTGGACGAGAATACCGCGATAGTGGAGTGCAAGGTAAGGGGCGACCATTATAATGCCAGAGGTACGGTGCAGGGAGGACTGATTTTTACCCTTGCGGACTTTGCTTTCGGCGTGGTAAGCAATACCGGAGAGCGCAAGGTTACTTCCCAGAATATCACCATTACCTTTATGCGGCCGCCATTGGGAGGCACGCTTACAGCCATAGCTAAGATTATCAACGAAAGCAAGTCAATGATGCTGGTAGAGGTGGAAGTCAGAGGCGAGGGTAATAAACTTATCGCCAAAGCGCACGCTAACGGGTTTAAAGTAAAAGAATAGGAGGGGTGCCATGAAAATAGCGGTAGTGGGTCTTGGTCTGATGGGCGGGTCTTTTTGCAAGGCAATCAAAAAATATACGGGTTTTTCCTGTTACGGCATAGACAAGGATGAGAAGGCGGTAAGAGAAGCGTACAGTTACGGAGCGATTGACAGCGAAATACCGGCAAACCGTTTGTCCGACATAGACCTTACCCTGATTTGCTTGAATCCTCAGGACGCCATTACCTTTATCACGGACAACGTATCCAATTTCAAAAAAGGCAGCATCGTGGTGGACATCTGCGGCGTAAAGGAAGTGGTGGTCTCCGCCGTGGAGAGCAAACTGCTGGACGCCGGCGTCAATTATATAGGCGGACATCCCATGGCGGGCAGAGAGTACAACGGATTCAGGTACTCGCTGGCGGATTTGTTTTTGGGCGCGTATTTTATTATCACCCCTTCGCCCGGACTTCCTAAGGAAGTATTGTTTGCCTTTGAAAGCTTTGTCCATGCCCTCGGCTTTAAAGAGGTGGTATATTCCGACCCCAAAAATCACGACGAAATTATCGCTTTTACTTCCCAGCTTGCTCATATCGTGTCCAGCGCGTACGTAAAAAGCCCCACAGCCTTAAAGGAAAGGGGATACACCGCGGGCAGCTTTGAGGATTTGACCAGAGTGGCGCAACTGGACGAAAAGATGTGGTCGGAATTGTTTGTGACCAATGCCGCGGCGCTGGGCAGAGAGCTTGACCATCTTATAAAGGAACTGGTCAGGTACCGTGAGCTTATCGCCAAAGGGGATAAACCCGCGCTTGCCGCCGCCCTTAAGGAAGGAACCCTGCTCAAACAAAAAATCAAAGAGCTCAAAAGCGACTTGTCTTAGCGTATCCCGTCGCAAAGAGGGTAAACACAGGCTGTTTTACTTTTTTTCGCCGCCCCGGCGCGGCAATATTTTTATTTTTTAGCTATTGCAAATGCAATAAACATTTGATATAATATACTTGTATAATTATGTAATACCTTAATTCGTATTATGTGATGTTAAGCTACCGTATCTAGGAGTATATTATGAAAGTAAAAAGGATTATATTGCTTTTGGTCTTGACTCTCGTTCTGGCATTAGGGCTGGCAGGCTGCAACGATAATAAGACGGACCCGGGCGACACTTCAGGTACAATCGTTAATTTAAGAAGCATTGTTGTGGACGATATTGAAAAGCTGAATTATTTAAGCGGCGAGCCTCTTGATATCAGCAATGCAAGACTTTTATTGGAATATGACAACAATACGGCTGACGCTATTCCTTTGCTGGAAAGCATGATTCCCGATTATGACAGTTTTACAATGGCGAGAGCGGGCGAATATACCGTCAACGTGGTATATAAAAACTGCTCCACCAGTTTTACGGTAGTTATCAACGATACCAGGTCTGTCAATTTAACATGGAACAAAACACCGGATGTCACCACTTTTGTGGAAAACACCCCCTTGTCCTTGAAGGGCGGAGAGCTAAAAATGGAGTTTGCCTCCGGCACCCCCAGAATAATCAAGGGTATAGAAAACCTTGTGCAGGTGTCCGGCTACAACAGCTCTGTGCTGGGCGAGCAAACGATTACCATTAAGTACGCGGGCTTTGAACTGGAACTGGACGTCACCATAGTGGAGCGCTCTCCCGTTTCCATAGAGGTTGAGCAGATGCCCATTCGCACCGATTATTTCGTGGGAGACGATTTTGATGCGGACGGGCTTCAGATTAAAGTAAATTACGACAACAAAACTTCCCAAGTTTTCGACATAGAGGAATGGGACAGCTCGGAGTACAACATTTCCTTTGATTCCTCCAAAGAGAGCCTATATTCATTGGTCAGAGTTCAATACGGTCAATTATCCACCACCTTTTACGTTAAGGTCAGATTCCCTGCCTTTGAAAGCATTGAGCTTATCAGCACTCCCGTTTCCACGGGCATTGTTACGCCCGAAGGCAAGACCGACCCCGTTCCCATTAACCAAATGGTGCTGGGAGACAAAATAGATTACAGCACCGGACGGGTAAGAGTGCATTTTGACGACGGCAGCATGGAAGAATACAATATGAGCGAAAACATTATCGGCAAAAAGGGATTTGTTGAAAACGAAGTCGGTCAGTTCTACGTCAGAATATATTTCGAGGGCAACGACGCGCAAGGACTGGATATAGTAGCCCAAGTTCATTATCCCACCCCCGTACAAATGATACTCGACCCCGATAGCGTGGCGGTATTGCAGAGCTACAACTTTTTCAAGGGCGGTATAATTGAGGAATCCAAGATAGAATATCTGGATTATTCCATAAAGTATAACAACGGCACCATAGTCTCCGGCTTTTCCATCAATCCCGCCGAGGATATTTATCAGGGCAATCTGGTTTGCGATACCGCCGGAGAAAAGGTGATTGTATTCTCCTTCGGTCAAAACACCGGGGTTACCGCATCCGTTACCATTAACGTTCAGGATGTGCTCCCCGTAAGCATTAGTATAATAAGGGAGCCCGTAAATAAGTATATCCTGCAGGGACAAGACATTATAGTCGGCGGCGGACAATTCGAGGTCAGGTATAACAACGGCTCCAAGCGTGTAATTACCTTTGAGGACCCCACCGAAGATATTACATTTACCTGCCCGGATACACCCGATTACAATAACGTGATCGGCACCCACACCATAAGAGTGGAATACGCCGGATTGTATGACGAATATGAGGTAGAGGTTTTGGACGTGGTTGTCAGCAACATTACCGTAAGCAACCCGCCCGACCGCACGCAATATATGCAAAATGAGGCATTGAGCCTGAACGGCATGAAGCTGCATGTAAACTACAGCGACGGCAGCAGCAGCAACGTGGACGTGACCGCGGATATGCTGTTTGAAAACCATAACCTGTATT
>JBMNTS010000066.1:0-4251 GCA_050945855.1 Christensenellales bacterium
AAGAATTTAGGCAAGACGGATAATGGAATAAAGCTGCCGCCTATCAGCGCAAGCAGCTGCGCGCCGATAGCCATAAACATATCGCCGTAATTGCGGCTCCCCGTTTTGTACGAGAGAATCATAAGCAGCGCCCCGATGCCGGTAACCGAAAAAGACAAGCTGAGGGCTATAGCAAGGAAGATAAACATATTCCCCCATTTAAGATTAAACGCCAATGTGGAAAAGACAAACAGGACAAAAAGCTGAATTACGCAAAGAGCGAAAATTGCCGCGCATTTTGCAAGCAGCAATTTGTTTTTGGTCACGCCCGCGGCAACCAGTCTTGCCAGCGTTTTATTGTTGCGCTCCTCCAGCAAAAAGGCGGAGCCTTGCCCCGCGGTATACAAAATAAACATACAGGTTATGGCTATAGAGTAGTAATAAAACTGGTTGATAGGCTTCCTCTCTCCTACCCCTTGCAGCTTTGCGTCAAGAGCGCGGCTCTCCCGCTCCTGATTTAGCGCGTCCATAAAATCCAAAAATTTGTCGCTTGATAAATAATTGCTTATTATCCGATTGTCCGAGATTACCGAGGATACTTCACGCGTGTACGCTGAGACAATCGAGGATACTATGTTGGCTTCAAAACTTGAGTTAAGGTTGCTTAACACCTCTATTTGGATTGCCTTACTCTCATTTGCGAAATTCGACATCACATCCTCATAAAAGCCCAACGGAACAATGATAACCGCGCTTATTTCGCCATTATCCAGCATCTCCTCCGCCCGCTCTTTTTCCAGCGCCTCGTAACTGACAATCTCTTTTACCCCTTCGCTGTCCAATACGTCGTAAAGAGTAGCGTTGAGCGCAATAAGCGGCAACCTTTCTGAGATGGGGTTTTCGTCCACTACCGCGACATTAATAATATCCAGCTTAATGCTTTCCCCTTCAAAGGCGGCGCCTAAAGAAAAACTCAGGATAAGGATAAGCACCATAGGCATAAGGATAATAAACACCATTGCCTTAGGGTCGGACAAAACCAGTTGCATGTCCTTTTTTATCAAATCGCCTATCTTCATCGCTAGTCCCTCAACGCCCTGCCCGTCAGGTGCAGAAATACCGATTCCAGATTGGGTTTTTCCACATCGTAGCTAAGCAGTTTCGAGCCGTTTTTCGCTATTTCCGCCAATATCTCGCTGCCGCTTACCTCTTCGCCTTTGGCAAGCAGGTGTATTATATTGTCCGCCCCGTCCGCTGCCTTTACGCAGGGGAGCGCCTGAAGGCGGGGCAGCAGCAAGTCCGCGCCGCCGTCCGTCTTGATGGTAATCTTATAGTCCGCGCCGATTGAGGAGATAAGTTCCTCTTTGCTGCCCGAGGCGATAATCTTGCCCTTATCCATAATGCATATTTTGTTGCAAAGCGTTTCCACTTCTTCTATGTAATGAGTGGTATAAATGATTGTCGCGCCGTTTTTTGCCAGCTGCGCCACGGTGTCCAGAATATAATTGCGGGACTGAGGGTCTATGCCCACCGTCGCCTCGTCCATTATTAAAAACTCGGGCTTGTGCAACAGCGCAACTCCTATGTTAAGCCGCCGCTGCATACCGCCGCTGTACTTCTTTACCTTATCCTTCAGCCTGTCCTTTATGCCGATAAGCCCGGCTACCTCGTCTATGCGCCGGTTAAGCTCTTGTCCCTGCAGCCCGTATGCCCTGCCCCAGAAAGCCAGATTATCCCTGCCGCTCAAATTGGGATATACGGCTATCTCTTGGGGCACCAGCCCCAAAACCTTGCGAATTTTCATAGGATTCTTTAAAATATCCTCGCCGCCATAGGTTATGCTGCCCGACAAGGGCGCAATCAGAGAGGCAATAAGGGAAATCGCGGTAGACTTACCCGCTCCGTTAGGACCCAATAAGCCGAGCAGGTCGCCTTTCTCCACGCTGAACGTAATACCGTCAACGGCTTTAATGTCCTTATAGTATTTCTTTAAATCTTTTACTTCTAATAAAGCCAATGCAATTTTCTCCTTACAATATAATAAAAGAATTATACCATAATTGCCATAATTTTCAAAATGTTTTCAAACGGCAAAAGTGTGCATTGACATATACGGATATCTGACATAAAATGGTAATTGAAGTTTTTTAAATCGGAGATATCTTTATGCAAAACAAATGGACGGATATTTTTGCTCTTTCTCAATTCGGGATAGGCAGCACCAAAATCCCTTACGGAGAACGTACCGCAAGGATAATAATAAATAATTACCTGACGGGGGACGGCATAAGGATTACCCTTGCCAACAGGTTCGGGGCGCATACCGTGCCTATTGATAAGGCATCCGTCGCGCCTTGCGATAAGGAAGGCGCGCTTAAAGGGCCTGCCACAGCGATTACCTTCGCGGGGAAGGAGGGCGCGCTGATAGGAGGGTATTCCTCAATACAAAGCGACGAGGTCGATTGCGAAATAAAGGAGGGGTACCTTGCCATAAATCTGCTGTTCGGCAAGGGCGCGCGCTTAAACAGCGCCAATATGCTGAGAGAGAAGGTCATTTTGTCTCCCAAAGGAGACTATACGGACGTACGGCAGTTTGCGGACGCGAACAGATTCGCCGATAAGCTGATATCCATGGGTTTTAAGCTGATGAAGTCAGAAAGGTGTGACATTATTCCCGCGCTGGAATGTGTAAGCGTGCGTTCCGCCGAAAAATGCGTCATAGCCTTCGGCGACTCCATAACGCAAGGCGGGCTTTGGTCTTACAGGCTTGCCCAAAGGCTGTCCCGCCCCGTTCTCAACCTGTCCATAGGAGGCAACAGGCTGATATACGATTGCACAAATCTGCCGCTTTTGCATGGCATTTTCGGCAAATCCGCATTGAGCAGATTTGAGAAAGACGTTCTGGAGCGGAACAATGCCGCCGCGCTTATTATCGAGCTTGGCACCAACGATATAGGAGCGCCCGGTTCTCCCGCCGCTCCCAAAAGAGAGAGCGTAAGCGCCTCTCAAATCATAGAAGGCTTTAAAACAATTATAGCAAAGGCAAAACAAAAGGGTCTTGCGGTGTTTATTTGCACGCTGCCCCCTTTCAAAGGCTACCGTATGGGATACCTTGAAGGCTCAGAGCAAAAAAGGCAGGAAGTCAACGCCTGGATAAGAGCGTGCGAGGGCTTTGACGGTTGTTTTGATTTTGATAATTCGATAAAGGACGAAAAAAATCCTGAGATTATCAGCCTCCCTTATGACAGCGGCGACCATTTGCACCCTTCGGACTCGGGCAGCCGGAAAATGGCGGATGATATGGCTTTAGAGGCCTTGAAAGCGGTCATAACAAACGGAAAATGAAAAAGAATTTAAGCGAAATGACTTTTGAGGAACTGGGCAAATTGTTCCCCATCGTTTTGTCCGATTACAATCCTCAATGGGCAGAACTTTATGAGGCGGAAAAGGACAGTATCCTGAATGCCGTGGGAGTACGGAATATTTACGCAATCCACCATTACGGCAGCACCGCCGTAAACGGCTTGAAAGCCAAGCCCACGATAGATATTTTGCTGGAAATTAAAGGCAATACCGATTTGGACGCCTTAAAGGACGCCCTTATCGGAATAGGATATGAGTTTTCCTGGCAAAAACACAATCCTCCTCCGCACATGATGCTTATGAAGGGATACACGACGGAAGGCTACAAAGGACAAGCGTATCATTTGCATGTAAGATATAAAGGGGATTGGGATGAGTTGCTATTCCGCGATTATCTGCGCGTCTGCCCCGAAGCCCGCCAGACCTACGCCGACCTAAAAACAGAACTGCAAAAGCAATACCAATTCGACCGCGAAGGCTACACCCGGGCAAAAGGCGATTTCATCAATGCCACAATCAAAAAAGCTAAGGAGTATTTTGGAGGGTAGGTGCCGGACTATTTCTTTGCGGTCTTGCAACTTTTAATTAGTATTGCCTTTATAGCTATACACTCTGCAAGCAGTTCCTCATATATAATTTTGCTGATTAAGTCAGCCTTAAACAGCAAATGAAACCAATAGTCTGGTTTTAATGCAATCTCCAGTTTTGCAATAAAATCTGATTTGCTATGAGCATATTGGGCTTCAGCCACAAAATGCGCCACTATTGTGGCGCTTTTTGTATGGCTCCTCAAGTTGGACCGCGGGGAGTTTTGGTATTCGGATATAGGATTATCGCTACATATTTATGTTGTCGGTGTACTGATTGTATTACTTCCCCGCCAGATTTGAGCTGAAGCTCAAATTTGCG
>JBMNTS010000067.1:0-4111 GCA_050945855.1 Christensenellales bacterium
CCCATACCATAGACGAAGCGGGCGAGATTAAAATAGACCAGGTGGTTATAGGCAGCTGTACCAACGGGCGCATCACCGACCTCAGGCAGGCCGCGGAAATCTTATCGGGCAGAAAAGTAGCCAAAGGCGTGCGGGCGATAGTTTTTCCCGCTACTCAAGAGATATACCTGCAGGCATTGAAAGAAGGTCTTTTGGAAATTTTCGTAAAGGCGGGCGCGGCGGTCTCCACGCCTACCTGCGGCCCTTGTCTGGGCGGACACATGGGGATACTTGCGGCGGGCGAGAGAGCGGTGGCCACTACCAACAGAAATTTTGTGGGCAGAATGGGACATACGGAAAGCGAAGTATATCTGGCAAGCCCTTATGTTGCGGCAGCAAGCGCGGTTTTGGGCAGATTGGCGGGTCCCGAAGAAGTGTTAAAAGGAGAATAATATGAAAGCGCAAGGAAAAGTATTCAAGTACGGCAACAACGTGGATACGGACGTGATTATCCCGGCAAGATTTCTTAACACTACCAGCGAAAAAGAGCTTGCTTCCCATTGTATGGAAGACATTGACCCCGATTTTACCAAAAAAGTTCAGCCCGGTGATATAATAGTGGCCGAGGATAATTTCGGCTGCGGCTCCTCCAGAGAACACGCCCCTATCGCCATCAAGGCGTCCGGAGTCAGCTGCGTAATAGCCAACACTTTTGCGCGTATATTTTACCGCAATTCCATCAACATCGGGCTGCCTATAATAGAATGCCCGGAGGCTGTGGCAAACATCAAAGCGGGGGACAGTGTGGAAGTGGATTTTGCTACCGGAAAGATTACCAACTTATCTACAGGCGCAAGTTTTACGGGGCAATCCTTTCCCCCTTTCATTCAAAACATAATCGAAGCAGGCGGACTGCTTAACAAAATAAAGAACAATCTTTGAGGAAAATTTATGGAATTCAGAATTGCGGTAATTAAAGGCGACGGCATCGGTCCGGAAATCTTGGACGCCACGTTAAGAGTGCTCGGAAAAATAGAAACGCTGTATAATCACAAATTTGTTTATGACTTTGTGGATATGGGCGGGATAGCGATAGATAAGTACGGCGTGCCCTTACCCGAGGAAACGCTTTCCGCCTGCCTTGCGGCGGACAGCGTATTGCTGGGAGCGGTTGGAGGTCCAAAATGGGATACCTTACCCGGACATTTGAGACCCGAAAGCGGGCTGTTGGGGCTCAGAAAGGGCATGGGGCTGTTTGCCAACATCCGCCCTGCCATACTCCTCCCTTCCTTAAAAGAAGCCTGCCCTTTGCGCGCGGACATCAGGGACAAGGGCATTGATATGGTTATCGTAAGAGAGCTTACGGGCGGATTGTACTTTGGCGAAAAGGGAAGCTACGGCGAAGGCGAAGAGCATACCGCCTTTGACACCCTGCCCTACAGCGTGGCGGAAATAAGGCGTATCGCAAAAGTCGCCTTTGACATTGCGTTGGGCAGAAAAAAGAAGGTCACGAGCATCGACAAGGCGAATGTACTGGAGAGCAGCAGGCTTTGGCGCAAGACGGTGCATGAGGTGGCAAAAGATTACCCTGCCCTGCAAGTGGAAGATATGCTGGTGGATAACGCCGCCATGCAGCTTGTAAAGAATCCTTCGCAATTTGACGTTATAGTTACCGAAAATATGTTCGGCGATATAATATCCGACGAAGCGGCGCAGGTGTCCGGCTCCATAGGCATACTTGCCTCAGGCAGCGTGGGCGCGGATAAAAAAGGTCTGTACGAGCCCATACACGGCTCCGCCCCCGATATAGCGGGGAAGGATTTGGCCAATCCCATCGCCACCATTATTTCCGCCGCAATGATGCTCAAAGACAGCTTTGGGCTTAAGGCGGAACACAACAGCATAATTTACGCGATAAACAAGACGCTGGAAGCCAATTTCCGCACGGCGGACATTGCCGACGCCGAAAGCGATATTGTGGGCTGCGCCAAAATGGGACAACTGATTACGCAAAAACTACAATAACGCGGCAAACAGGTTTTAATGATTATGGAAAACCGCCTGCCGGTGACTTATGGCAACAGGCGGTTTTTAATTGCAAAAATTCGATATAAATTGTAGAATAGACTAATGGTTATTTTGCTTTTGGTTGTCATATATCTGGCTTTTATTTCCCTGGGGCTTCCCGACTCTTTATTCGGCGTGGCATGGCCGCTGATGCATATAGAGTTAGGTCTGCAGGAAAGCTTTGCTTCCATATATATGCTTATCGTGGGAGTATGCACGGCAAGCGTCAGCTTTTTGGCAGGTCCGATTATACGCAAACTGGGCACGGAATGGGTGACTTCGGTATCCGTGGGGCTTACCGCCGTCGGAATGCTGGGCATAGGACTGGCGCAGAACATTTTTGTAATGGGCGTATTTTCCGTATTGCTTGGCATAGGAGCGGGCGCGATTGATATCGCTCTTAATGATTTTGTATCCAAACACTATAAGGCAAGCCACATGAGCTGGCTGCACGGCTTTTGGGGCGTGGGCGTAACGGTAAGTCCGCTTATTATGTCTGTCTTTCTGGAAAAAGGAGGCTGGCGGGGCGGGTATATCGCGATGGCGTATATTCAGACTGCTTTTACCGCGATAATGTTTGCCTCAATGCCGCTTTGGAAAAAGGTAAAAAGCATGTACAAGGCGGAGGCGAACATTCAACCTGACGTTAAGACCAAAGAAAAAAAGAGATATAATATATTTTCGGAAAAAGGGGTAATATTCGCGGGGCTTGCGCTGGCGGCGTATTGCGGTATGGAGTATATTATAGGTCTTTGGGGAGCAAGCTGGCTGGTAAACACCGGCAGGAGTACCGCCGCGACGGCGGCCAGATACATTTCCGGATATTTCGGCGGAATAATGGCGGGCAGATTTCTCAGCGGGGTGTTGACGCATAAGTTTTCCAACAAGGCATTGTTAAGGATGGGATACATTTGCGCTTCCGCGGGCATATTATTGCTGTGTTTCAATGCTTCTTATATCAGGCTTACGGGATTGCTGCTTATCGGGGCGGGGTTTGCGCCTATATTTCCCCTTTCTATTGATTCCACCAAAATCAGGTTCAATCCCGAATATTCCGTGGACATTATCGGCTTTCAGATGGGCTCCGCCTACGCGGGCGCGTTTATAGCGCAGACGGGATTTGGGTATCTCGCCACCGATACGACATGGGGTATCTTCCCCTATTTCCTTATGATGCTTATGTGCATGCTTATCGCATCTGTGGAAATTGTCAACAGGAAAACGCGAAAAACGGCTGTCCCGCGAGTCGTCGGGCAAATAAGCGATTAAACCAATATGGTAACGCATTATAAAGAAAACAAATATAAGAAGTAACAAATGGAAAAAGCTAATCCGCTGGGCACAATGAAGATACCTTCATTATTAAAAAAGTTTTCCATACCGGCAATAATCGGTATGGTTATCAACGCGCTTTACAATGTCGTGGACCGCATATTTATCGGCAACGCGCCCGAATTGGGCTTTAAGGGTATCGCGGGCATCACAATCGGGTTCCCGATTATGATAATTTTGCTCTCCATAGGAGTACTTTTCGGCATAGGCGGAGCCACCCTCTTTTCCATCAAGCTGGGAGAGGGCAAAGAGCGGGAAGCGGAAAGGGCGATGGGCAACAGCTTTATGCTGCTGATACTTAGCGGAGTCCTGTTTACGGCAGGCGGATTGATTTTTCTAAAGCCTTTGCTCAGGCTTTTCGGAGCGGACGCGGAGATTATGCCCTATTCCGTCTCCTATATGTCCATAATATTCTGGGGCTCTGTCTTTCAGGTGGTAAGCATAGGCATGAACAATTTTTTGCGCGCGGACGGACAGCCTAAGCTTGCCATGATAACGATGTTTGCGGGCGCGGGCACCAATATACTGCTTGACCCCCTGTTTATCTATGTTTTTAATATGGGCATGCAGGGAGCCGCGCTTGCCACAATACTGTCTCAGGCTTTATCCATGCTGTGGATACTCTCTTATTTTCTGGGCAAGCGCTCCTCGCATAAAATAAGAATAAAATATCTGCGCTTATCCGGAGCCGTCAGCCTGAAAATAGCGATGCTCGGAGTGCCTTTGTTTTTAA
>JBMNTS010000068.1:0-4080 GCA_050945855.1 Christensenellales bacterium
AATCATATTAAAACAATTTGTTTACATTGTGGATTTTTTGTTGACTAAAAAAAATTTTTCAGCTATTATTATAATTAACGTAAGGAGTAATTATGATAAAATTCTGGGAATTTATAGTCAAGCACAGAAAAGCGATATTGGCAATAACACTGCTACTTGTCGCTTTATCTGTTTTCTTTACTATAACACTGGTAGACAGCGGAAAAATCAATTCCGACCTGCTCACTTATCTGCCTGAAGGCACTCAAACGTACGAGGGCATGGAGTTTATAATCGAGGAGTTCGGTATAAAAGGAGACGGGCTCTTTGTGGTGAGCGCGGGGGAGCCGGGCAGTGAGGATTACACGGCTTTTTCCGAAGAAGTCAAACAAGTATCCCAAATGGAAGGAGTGTCCAACGTAGTCTGGTACGGCACGTTGGGAGAACTGGACACCCTTAAAGACAATCCTTTGTTCGCGGACTTTGCGGACAAAATCGACACTACCAGCGTAGAAGAGTTTTTATGCCGTCCGCAAGAGGAAAAGCCCGGCTATAATAATTACGTCGTTTTGATTTTTATGGATTATTCCGCCTCTACGCCGGAGGCGTTTGACTTGCTTGACGATATAGAGGCGCGCTTTGCCCACAGGGACAGCGCGCTGGACGGAATGACTTATTCCGCGCGGACAATACTAAGGGAAACGCTTGGGGAAGCGCCTTTGTATATCCTAATCGGTGTGGGAATAGTGCTTATTATCCTGCTTATTACCACCACCTCGTTTATTGAGCCTTTGATTTTACTTATCACTTTGGGCGTATCAATCATTATCAATATGGGTACCAATTACTTTTTGCCCGAAATCTCCATACTTACTTTTGCCTCCTGCTCCATACTGCAGTTGGGCGTGGCTATGGATTACGCCATATTCTTTATGCATAGGTACAGAGAAGAAAGAGACAGCGGCAAGTCGCCTGAGAAAAGCGCGGCGGTCTCCGGCAAATCGGTATTTGTGACCGTGCTTGCCAGTTCCCTTACCACTATCGCGGGCTTTGGCGCGCTGATATTTATGCAATTCTCCATAGGTCTGGATATCGGCAGGGTAATAATGAAAGGCGTGGCGTTAAGCCTGCTGACCGTGGTTATTCTTCAGCCCTGTTTGTCCGTAATGATGGACAGGCTTTTGGATAAGACCTCACATAAAGCGTTAAGGATTCCCTTTGATAAACCGGCGGGTCTTTTGATTAAGGCGCGCAATATTATCTTAATAGTATGCGTGCTGCTGATAGTGCCCTCTTTTATCGGGCAATCCAGGCTTAATTACAGCTATTTTAAAATTTTTGCGGAGCCCGAAAATCCCACCAGCCAACAGGTGCTTGCGGCGGAGCTCAGGAATCAGATGATAGTCGCGGTGCCCGTTATCCCCAAGGAGGGAAAGACGCACGCGGAGTTTCTGGCGGAGTTGAAAGAGGACGAAAACATTACCAACGTTATGGGGCTGTTTGAAATCGCCGATATTCCCCACGAGGCGCTTACGCCCACTAACGTAAAACTTATTAAGGCTTTAAGCCCTTATGCCTCCTCTATGTTTACGGTAAGAAAGGTAGACGGAGTGGAAAAAGCGTATACCTTATATACGCTGACTATAGAGAGCGAAGCGGAAAGCGAAACCTCTTATGAAACGCTTAACCATATCACAACCGTGGTGGATAAGTATTTTGATGAAAGCTATCCCATGGGTACGCTTACCGGCATAAACGATATGCGCGAGCTTACTCCGCGCGATTTCTTGAGTATTACCATTATATCCGTAGTCTCCATACTGCTTATTATGGGGCTGATGCTTAAGTCCTTCCGCAAGGCATTTCTTACGGTGTTGGTGATTGAACTTGCAATCTGGGTAAACTTTTCCATAAGTTACCTTATGGGAGAGACGGTCAACTTTATGGTTTATATTATTATCGGCAGTATCCAGCTGGGCTGCACGGTTGACTACGCGATATTGACTATCAACAACTTTGACGAGGATATGCGCAGGCTTAAAGACTCCAGACTGGCGGCGAAAAGCGCGATAAGCCGAAGTTTCAACCCCGTTATGACCAGTGCCGCAATCATAGGAGGGGCGTGCCTGGGAGTGCTGCTGGTATCCAAGAATCTGGTGGTGCGCGAAATCACCTTCCTGCTTACAAGAGGCGCGTTTATCAGCTTTGCGGCAGTGGTGCTGGTTATGCCCGGTCTGCTGGTCTTTTTCAAAAAGATTTTGCCCTTAAAAGAGGAGATTGAAAGACTGAAAAGAGACGTGCTTCTTTCCCGCAAGGAGTTTAGGGAAGCCCAAAGAAAGAGAGCGGGCAGATAATTATTGTTTTAAGCATACCTTTTGCAGCCCCGCCGTTACGGCGGGGCTGTGTTTGTTATTGCATTTTCCGATTTTTTGATATATAATGTTATCAGAAACATTGTGTAAAAAGGGTCAGAATATGACAAAAAATTATTTGAGAAGATTATCCCTTGCGTTACTCCTCTTTTTATGTGTCGCTCTTTTCTTAAGCGCGTGCCAGGGAACTAAGGTTGACCCTAATCTCGTTACGCTTAAAGCGGTCATCCTTCATAAGGCTCCCACGCATAGATACGCGGATTATACCGACCCCGAAAGCGATTTCTGCATACAAAAGGGGGAGGAGTTTATCGTAGAATTAAACTTTGAAAACCCTTTGGGCTATTCCATTTTTAACGTGCTGATTGACGACACATATATTTCCAACGTTAAGTTTTTGCCGGGCGCTACTCCGGAAAAAGTGATGTTTGCCTATACTCTGCCCGAACCGGAAGAAAACCGTACAGAGCGTGAAATTGTCATAAAAAAATTCATATTCACCTATTTGGGCAACCCGGTTGAGCATACTCTGGCGGAGCCGTACAAAGTAACGGTGTTGGAGGACCCGCGCTTTTCCATCACTTTGCATCTGGAGGGTCAGCCCGAGGAGATGACAATAAACTATATGCAGCCGCTGGATCTTCGCATTTCCTTGGTGTTCCCTCGCCTGATTGATAATTTCAGAGGCGTTTATACCGAGCCGTACGGCGAGGGCGACAAGGTGGACAACTATTATTTCTTCAAAAATACGACTTTGTATGTCTTTAGCCTTAATACTTTTACCTTCGCGCCTAGCGAGGACGCGTCGCACTACATCGTCACGGGGCTGTCAGCCGCGGGCTCGGGTATACTCAATCAGCTTATCGACATACCCGCCACCTATGAGGATAAACCCGTCACTCAAATAGCGAACAACGCCTTTGCGGGCAAATTTTTCAGATATATTTCCATACCCGACTCGGTAACCAAAATTGGCGAAGGCGCTTTTAAAAATTGCTCCAATCTGATGAACGTCAGACTTAACAGCACCAGCAGTCTGTCCGAGATAGGCAAGAGCGCTTTTGAAGGCACGCCCAATCTTACTGCCTTTACCCTACCCGGAGAGCTTACTGTCATAGGAGAAAACGCGTTTTTAAATTCCGGCCTTAAGGAAACACAATCCAATCCCGGCTCTGTTATAATTATCCCTCAGCAGATAATGCAGATCGGCAAGGACGCTTTCAGAAAAACCGCCGCCAAGGAAGTGCGGTTCGCGCAAGGAAGCACGCTCATTTATATGGGCGACTACGCTTTTGCGGAAATGGAAAACCTTACCAAGGTAAGCACCAAATACGGCGATGACCTTGAGGCCAAGGGGATAAAAACCATAGGGAAAAACGCTTTTTACAGATGCAAGAAATTGAGCTCGGTTTCGCTGGGCGCAGGTCTGGAAAAAATTGACGATTGCGCGTTTTACGATTGTTCCGCCCTTAAAAGCATCACTCTGAACAAGGATGTGAAGAATATCGGCGTGCAGGCGTTTATGCAAAACGACCTTACCTCTTTCAGTGTGGCGCAGGACAGCGCGCTTTTGAGCATCGGCAACGAAGCGTTCCGCGGCAACAGAAATCTTGCCAAGCTGGATTTGACCAACGCGCTGAATTTGAACTTAATCGGACTTAATCCTTTCTACCAATGCGAAAAGCTGAGGGAAGTACGGCTGGGAGCGGAGACTCCGCCCGCCGTAGCA
>JBMNTS010000069.1:0-3980 GCA_050945855.1 Christensenellales bacterium
ATAAATATTTTTCTTGCAGGAAAAATAGCTGATGAAGATTAAAGTAGAAACCGTTGACAATTTAACGGAGGAAGAAATCGTTATCAGGTGCCGGGAGAAAGACGAAAGGGTGGAGAATCTTGTGCGCACCCTCAGGCTTTTCGATTGCGTATTAAACGTCAAAAAGGAGGGCAAAAACCACTTGCTGCCGCTAAACGAGATATATTATTTCGACAGCGTGGACGATAAGGTGTTTTGCTACACAAAAGATAACGTTTATGAGACTTGGATGAAATTATACGAAATCGAAAACACATTTTTTGATACCAATTTTATACGGATAAACAAAAGCATGATAGTCGACGCTAGCAAAATATCCTCGTTTAAGGCTCAGCTTAACGGAAGAATGTCCGCCGTGCTTGACAACGGGGAAAGGGTGGAAATATCAAGGACTTATGTTCCCGCCTTAAAAATCAAGCTGGGAGGGCTGAAAAAATGAAAAAATATCTAAACAGATACTGCTATTGTTACGTGGTTATCAGCTTTCTTCTGATACTGATAGGCGGCGGCATAAAAAACAGATTGAACATAAGCGTCCCTTTCATCGAACTGGGCTTAGCCAATATTTTTATTTCGGCGTGGGCGGCGCTGGCGTGGTCGATTTTTAAAATGAAAAAATGGAATATCGCAGCCAAAATCGCGCTTGGCTTTATTTCGCTGTTACCCGTTGTTTTTATATTCAAAAGGGCGTTCGGCTTATTGCTGTTCAGAACAAGTTTCGCGATATATCTGTTTGCGCTGGCGGTGGCGATTATTTACGCGATAGCGGTCATCGCCGTGGGGGCAAAAGCAAAAAAGAACGAAAGCGAATTGAACAGACTGTTAAAGAAATAGCAAAACAAAAGGGGCTGAAAAGCCCCTTTTTGCTGTGATGTCGTTTGCTTTACCTTAGGTAAGAGGGTCGCATCCGTAAAATACCTCGTATCCTATTTGCGCTCCGTCAGGTAAGGTTCTGTCAAGGAAAGAGCAGTATGCGAAAGCATAATCCCCTATTTTTTCCAGCCCTTGCGGATATGATATCTTGATAAGCACGTAATTATTGGCAAAAGCTCCGTAATTGATTGTCTTTACGGTGTCGGGTATTTCTACCTGATTGAGAGTGCCTAAGAACCTTATCAGAATCTCTCCCTCTTTCACCGTATAGATATACGAAGCGCTGCCCTCATAATATGTTTCATTCTTGTCCACTTCCTCATTTACGATATATTCAAAGGCAAAGGCTTCTTTGACAAAAATCATATTGGTATCGGTTACGTTGTAGTACTCCCTTTGCGGGGTTGAATACAAGGTTTCCAACTGCGTAATACTGGCGTCTATTTCTTCATAAGCGCATTCCGCCGCGACGGGGAAACCGTAAATCTTAATCATTTGGTTAGCTTCATCGAACTCCACGTTGTTTTCACCCCAAAGCTCTTCCAATAAATCCTTTTTTGCAAGCCATATACTCTTAAGGTCAGAGGTCGCTCCCGGCCGCAACTGCCAATGACCGTTTATGGTCATATCCCCGGTGACGGCGCTGAAGTCAGCAGGATCCCAAATCAGGTCGTAGCCATCCTTTGTCCAATCGGGGGCTTGCGCCGCGCTGTTCCAGTCCACTGTTGTATCGTAATCTTCTTTGCCGGCAAGCTTAAAGGTGACTGTGTATGTGTTGATTGCAAGATAAGCGTAAATATTGACATCCTGGTCGGGCAGGGTATATGTGTCAAAATCAATTTGAGTCATATAATAGCGGTCGGCAAACCAGCCCATAAAGGTATACCCTTCCCTTGAAGGCTCGGTAGGCGGCGTGAGGGAATCGCCGTAATTCCCCGTATAGGCAGCAAGCGTTTCATTATCGCAAATGTAGGTAGCGGTATATTGTATGGCTATCCATTTGCCGTAAATGCTCACTGCCTCGTCGGACATAAAGAAGCCCGCAAAATCAAAGGGCGTGACGAAAGTGTCGTCAGCATACCAGCCGGCGAACACGTGCCCTCTCCTTATGGGGCTGCTGGGCTCCAGAATATGCGCGCCGAAAGCAACATACAGCACATAATCGTCTACTCCTTGCGCAATAAATGTCACATTATACGACAGCGTTTCCCATTCGGCGTATAGCGTGAGCGTATCTCCGTCCAAAGCCGGCATGGTGGTATAAGCAAACGCGCTCATATCCTCTTTTGTCCACCCGAGGAACTCATGCCCTTTCTTTGTCGTGGAAGGCAGATTAAGCTGCGCTCCGAAATCACGGGTAACGGACGCTACCGGGGCTCCGCCGTTGGTGATAAAATTGATGGTGTATGTGACAGGCTGCCATTTAGCGTACAGGGTAAGGTCGGATCTTACGGGAGCGGAAAAATCATAAGGCTCCCCCTCGTAATCGGAATTGTCGTACCAGCCTTGGAATATGCAACCTCCCTTTTCGGGTTGAGCCGGCTCGCTGACAAGAGTGCCGTACTCCTTTTGTTGGGCAAGGATCGGGTCTGCGCCCGCGGCATCAAACACAACGTCTAATATCCTAATAGTCCAGACCGCTTTTATGGTGATATCGCTTTTGATATGTTCCCAATCACTGTCCCAGGAAAGGTCGTAGCCCTCCTTGACATATACGGGCGGCGTAGCGGCGTTGCCGTATTTTATACTCTGCTCTTCCTCGCCGCTGACAAGCTCACCGCCGTTGCCATTAAAGGTGACGTTGTATTCATTGGGTATCCATATTGCGGTGACCGCAATATCGTTTTTAAGGTCTTCAAATTTTACGTCCCAGGAAAGGGTATGCCCTTCCTTCACAAAAACAGGCGCCTGGGCGCTCTCACCCCGCTTTACATATTGCACGGCCTCGCCGCTTAAAAGCTCTCCGCCGTTGCCGTCAAATGTAACCTTATATTCGCTTGGTCTGGAAAGATAAAAACTCCCAAAAACGGCAATTATAACAATAAAGTTAACTAATAACACAAAAAATACAGCTTTTGTGCTCTTTTTGGGGATTATACAATTGGTAGCGCATTTATCATTGTTTTGAATAAGAATATTACCCCTTGATTTTTCCCCGTAGTTGGAATTAACTTCGTTTTTGCTCTTCACCATGTTTTCGCCTCCACTGACATATTATTTTATTTGTGTATATCTAATACATATTGTAACAGAATAATTATAACATATTTTTTTACAAATGCAATATTTGCCAAAAAATAATTGTGAAAAAGTAACATCGGCGCCTTTTTTTCTCGGATTAATTGATGCACTGCCGGTATATCATTGCGCCCTGTCAGGGGTACATGACATCAGGCGCACCGTCTACCTTAACACGCCGCAGGCGTATTGCATTTCGGCGCCGGCCGATATTTAATTATGCACGAAGCGCATAAAAAAAGGCTGTCCGAAGACAGCCCTTTTAATCGTTTTGCTTAAACAGAGATGCCATTAAGGTTAAGGGATAGCAACCAGTCTATCTACGACCCAACTCAAAGCCCAAGCCTCTTCATAAGCGTCTAAGCTTGCCGAAGGCACATAGATATTCTGCAAGAAACTACCCAGATATTCGAAAGTATCAGGCGAGGCCGTTATAATCTCCGGCGGTATAGTGGACGCAATCGTAATATTGGCCAATTGGGTGCCCCGGAACGCGGACTGCCCAATGTAAGCGGTGTTCTCGGGCAGAACAATCTCGGTCAAAGCAAAGCAGTTATAGAAGGCTTGCGCCCGTATCCATAAGTACTGCGGATTCTCGGATATAAAGTTCACCGTAGCCAATTTTTGGCAACCGTCAAACGCTTGAATCTCAATTTCCAGAACATTGCTTTTGATTGTAACGGCAGTAAGGCCGTTGGTACTCATATATTCGCTGCAGTCCTTGAAAGCAGTCATGCCGATATAGGTAAGGCTGGCGGGCAACTCAATGCTTGACAAGCGGTAGCAACCAATAAACGCTCCTGTCCCTATCGTTTCCAACCCTTCGGAAA
>JBMNTS010000070.1:0-3894 GCA_050945855.1 Christensenellales bacterium
ATGGAATAGGCGGCAAAGCCCGCAAAGGACAATGCGGCAAAGGTATTGAATTTGCCTTTGGCACCCAGCAACGCTTTGAGCCTAAACAAAAACTGCATCAGATACGCCGCCGCTCCCACCAGCCCCAAACTGGCCAATACCTGAAACAGCGTGGAATGATACCAATAAATGCACATTGATTTGGGGAAGTAGTATAAACCGGGGTTATAAGCAAGCCCCGTGCCGAAGAGCGGATGTTGTTTGAACAATTTTATCGCCAATTTATACATCAGCAGCCTGCTTTCGTCATTTGTAATATTCAGCTGACTTATTATGGTATCAATATGCGGGATAAGAAGCGCGGTAAAAGCGCACATCATAATCACAAAAACGGCGACCAGTCTGCCTCTGTGCCCTTTGGCGTAATACACGCAAAAAGCGACTCCGCCCGCAAGCCCGATAATCGAAAAAATCATTCCCCCACGGGATAATGAGAGCATAAGGGCAAAATATTGCAGTATGCCCAACACAAATAAAGGCAGCGGTTTCTGTGCGCGTGAGGCTAAATAAAAGGTGAGCGGCATAGTTATAAGCAAGTTGTTGGAAAGGTTGTTGCCCCATTGCAGCCGGAAATTAAATAGCGCGTAATCTTCTTTTATCAGGTGATAATTGCGCAGATAATAAGACAATATCATTATTATGCCCATTACCCCCGCGCAAGCCATAATTTTGGCGAAAAAATCTATCTGCGTCCTTGCGCATCGCTTGGGCACCGCCCCCTCCAGGAAAGCGTAAACAAACAGCATTCCGAAGCCTAAACCTATAACGTAATACATCGCGGGCATGCTGAAATATTGCTTAAGGGAAAGAAAAAACGCTCCGCCCAGCGTTACCGATATAGCCACCGCAAGAGTGGGGGCGAAAAAAAAGCCTTTTTCCAATGGGGTGGGGGTAAGCAGGATTCGGGCGATAATGCCGGGGATTATTATAAGAGGGGCGTAATACAAAGGGCGGAAAAAATCCGCCTGATTATGCCTTGCAAGCGGAGTAAGCCCTACTATCATTACCGCAATAAAAAAAGGGATAATATCCCTGCACAACGCCAGCCCCGTAAAGGCAAAAACCAATATTATATATATAGCCGCTATTTCCCGGGAAAAAACAAACCCCCATATCCCTATGGCGGTAATAAGATATAAGTAAAAGGAAGAGTGGTAAAACCTGTCGGCAATATTATGCGCCTTCGCAAGCCCTGCGGAAGCGGAAAGCTTTGTAGTCATAATATTAAATTACCACAATACCAATATTTTATGAAAAAGGAAAAATTATAAAAAAATATATCCTACTGCTGCTTGATATACGCTATGCCCTTGTGATATTTATTGTAGCTTGCAAGGTGTTTTTTTATCAAGGCTATCATTTCCCCCGCGTCTTTTGCGGGATATACCATATCGTTTTCAATGTTTTCGTAACGCTTGCGTTGGTCGATAGGCGCGCCCGCAAGTTTTGCAGACCACCCGTCCACGTCCGTGTAGCCTATTATCATCCTGCCCAATGCCCACGCCATACTTACTTCGCTGAGCGTGCCCGCGCCTCCTCCTATAGCCACCACCGCGGACGCGTTGGCAACAATTACGTTGCGGTATACGTCCAGCCCTGTAGGCACTATAATGTCCGCGAACTCGTTGGCGCAGCCCGGGTCAAAACCTGGCAATATCGCAATGGTATCCCCTTCCTTATATTTATTGCTGTCCCGCGCGCCCATAAAAGCGGCTTTCATTATGCCGTTGAGCCCGCCGCTCTGCACCCTGAAACCGTTGTCAATCAAAGCCTTACCCGCTTCATAGGCAAGCCTGTATTTTTTTTCGTTATCTGATATCCCCGCATCTCCTACAATGGCAATAATATCTCTTTTCATTACAAGTCCTTTCTGTCTTTCAACGCTTTCTGCAAGGTTGCTTCGTCCGTGTACTCAATCTCGCTCCCCATAGGAATACCATGTGCAATTCTGGTAACCTTTATCCCCAAAGGCTTGATTAAGCCGGCAAGATAAGCGGAAGTCATCTCTCCGGGTATATCGGCGTTTAAGGCGATTATGATTTCCTTTACACCGTCCAGTCTGGCAAGCAACTCCTTTATCCTGATATCCTCCACCCCTATGCCTTTTTGAAAATCTATGCACCCGTGCAGGCAATGGTAAACGCCGGTATATTCGCCCGTCTTTTCAAAAGCCGAGATATCCTTAGGCGCCCTGACCACGCAGATAACCTCTTTATCCCGGCCGCTGCAAATCGCGCATACGCCTTGCTCGGTATAATTGCCGCAAACCTCGCAAAGCTTAATATTCTTCTTTACGTCAAGCAAAGCCTTGGCAAAGGCCTCCACTTTTTCCTCTTCCGTCTCTATTATGCTGTATGCGTAGCGCATCGCGCTTTTTAGCCCCACGCCGGGCAGGCGCCTAAAACAGGTGGTAAGGGCGTCCAAACTTTCACTTTTCATCAACTATATCAAACCGCCCATATTCCCCATGCCCGCAAGCGGACCCATAATGCGCTCACTTTCTTCTTCCGCCAGCTTCATTGCCTCGTTAATTCCCGCCACAATCATATCTTCCAGCATTTCCACGTCCTCGGGGTCCACAGCGGCGGGATTTATTTTAAGTGAGGTAAGCTTTTTGTCGCAGGTCATAACAACTTCCACCATACCGCCGCCGGCAGTGGCGACAACCTCGGTATCCGCCATTTCTTCCTGCGCCTCTTTCAACTGCTGCTGCATCTTCTGCGCCTGACGCATAAGATTCTGCATATTTCCTCCTCCCATATTACCCGGAAAATTTCTGCCTTTTGCCATCATTCACCTCAAATGTTTATTTTATTATATGTCATGCGAGTCATATTTGCCTATATATTTACTTTTTTTGCGTTTTAATTATCAATTCGTCGGGGAAAAGCTCTTTTAGTTTTGCAATAAGCTCTCCGCCCGCTTCTCCGTACTGCTTTTCGCTGTACTCGCAGGTAAAGGTCAGTCCCGCGATTTTTTCCAGCTTGGCGTTGATGATATTTTTGGACTTAATTTCATTGAGTAAAGCGTAATTGGCTTTTTTGCCGGTGCTGAAAACCAATACGCCGTTTCTTACTGCAACTTCGTCCTCTTCCGCCAAAGCCATCCTAATAATCCCCAAGGGGTCATCTTCCCCAAGGCTCACCACCAGAGAAGCCAGTATTTCTTTGGCGCGCCGCTCCTCCTTGTTCTGCCCGGAGTCCGCAAACAAACTTGCCGCTTCCCTGTCGTCCACGCTCTCCTCGGGCAAAGGCACGGGAGCGAATAAGCCCGGCGTATCTTCCGCCTTAGGGATTCCGTTTCCGGCTTTCATTGCGGCAGGAGCTTCGCCTTCCGCTTCCTTAGGCGGCATATCCTCGTTTTGGGTATCCGGTACCGACGTTTTGGGAGCGTTTATTTCAGTTATTGGCATTGCCGCATTGCCCGCCCGCTCAATCGCCTTTATACTTTTCTCAAGCGCGAAAAGCCTGCTCGCAATCCCCGCGGGCTCTGTGGATATGCCAATCTCCGCCGCTTCAATCAAAGCCGCGTCCAGAAGAATTTGCGGTTGAAGGGAATAGCGCAGACTGCCTTCCAGGTTGCCTATTATATTCATTGCCCGCCCAATGCGGTAATTGTCGCAGGTGGCGGCAAGCGTTCTCATTTTATCCGCTTCCTGCTCTGTCGCGTATCCGCCGATATTGTATCCCTCAATATTTTTCAGGCGCATCAGCACGCTGAAAAACTCTGCAAGGTCTTTTGTCAGGCTGACCGGGCTTATGCCTTTTTTAGCACAATCCTCGGATAATTTGAGCACGTTTGCGGTTTTGCCGCCCAGCACAGCCTGCGCAAAGGCGTGCAGCGTTCCCTTCTCGG
>JBMNTS010000071.1:0-3749 GCA_050945855.1 Christensenellales bacterium
AGGTGAATAATGAATATTGTTATAATCGGCGTAGGTAAGGTTGGGCGCACGCTTACCGAGCAGTTATCCAAAGAAGAACACAACATAGTAGTAATAGACAAAAACAAGGCTGTCGTCGAAAAAACGGTCAATGATTTCGACGTGCTGGGGGTAGTGGGCAACGGGGCTAATTCCGATATACAAAAGGAAGCCAAAATCGAGGACGCGGATTTGCTGATTGCCTGCACCGCGTCGGACGAGATTAACATCCTTTGCTGCATGGTAGGCAAAAAGCTGGGCGTTACGGACACCATTGCGAGGGTGCGCAATCCGGAATACTTTAAGCTGTTTATGAGCGGAGAGCTGGGGCTCAATCTTATGGTCAATCCCGAATATGAGGGCGCGATGGAAATATTCCGTATACTGCGCTCTCCCGGCGCTATTATGATAGAGTCTTTCGCGGAGGGTAAGGTCGACCTTGTGGAATTAAAGCTTGCCGAAAACAACCCTATGATAAATCTTTCGGTATCCCAGCTGATTGAAAAGTTTAATATCAATTTTCTGATTTGCGCGATACAAAGGGGAGATGACGTGATTATCCCCAACGGCAATACCGTATTGCTGGAAAACGATAAAATATATATCACCGCTTCTCCAAGAGATATAATTACCATATTCAAAAAAGCGGGATTCAGGAAAACCGCTCTAAAAAGCGTAATGATAATAGGCGGAGGCAAGGTCGCTTTTTACCTTGCCAAAGAGCTGGAAAAAATCGGGGTTGGAGTAAAAATCATTGAAAAGGACAACGCTAAATGCCTGGAATTGCTTTCCGGATTAAACAAGGTTGAGGTCATTGAGGGCGACGGGTCCGAACAGCAGGTTTTAATGGACGAAGGATTGAAAATCGTGGACGCCGTGGTCATTCTCACCGGCTCGGACGAGGAAAACATAATGATATCCCTGTTTGCCCAAAAGGCGGGGGCAAAAAGCATAATAACCAAGATAAACAGATTGTCCTATTACTCCATGCTGATGGCAAGCGGAGTGGAAAGCATAATCTCGCCCAGGCTTATTACCGCCAACCAAATTATAAGGTATGTTAGGGCAAAGCAGAACTCCAAAGGCAGCGCGGTGCTCAACCTGTATAAAATCGTAAACGACAAGGCGGAAGCGGTGGAATTTATAGTTACGGATAAATTTCAGGGTCTTTCCAAACCGCTCAAAGAGCTGGAAATAAGAAAAAATCTGTTGATAGCCAATATTCTGCGGGGTAACGAGATTATCCTGCCCCACGGCAATCAGACTATAGAAAAAGGAGACAAGGTCATTGTGGTAACTACCGAAGGGTATCTTAATGACCTTAACGATATTCTCAGATGAATTACCCGCTCACCCGATATATTTTAGGGCAAATTGCCCTTATTGAGGCAGCTTTCCTGCTTATTCCCCTGTTTATCGGGGCGGGCTACGGGGAGGATACCCTGTCCGCCTTTTCCTTAACCATCGCAGTCCTGCTTGTACTAGGCATTATCCTTACAATCAGGAAGCCTGCCGATTCGGCGGTTACGGCCAAGGGCGGTTTCGGCATAGTCGCGCTGGCGTGGATAATGATTTCCCTTTTCGGCAGTCTGCCCTTTTTTATCAGCGGCTATATTCCCAACTTTATTGACAGCGTATTTGAAACAGTTTCCGGCTTTTCTACCACCGGTGCCTCCATTCTTACTAATGTGGAGGCCTTGCCAAAAAGCCTGCTTTTTTGGCGTAGTCTTACCCATTGGATGGGCGGAATGGGTGTTTTCGTATTTATTATTGCCATAATGCCGAAAGTCGAGGCTAGCATTATGCAATTATTTAAGGCTGAAAGCCCTGGCCCTCAAGCAGGCAAATTGGTATCTAAGCTAAAGTTTACGGCCAGAATTTTGTACGGTATTTATATCGCGCTTACGCTTTTAGAAGTAGTACTGCTTTTGTTAGGTAAAATGCCGCTCTTTGACAGCTTTATTCACGCTTTCGGCACTGCTGGAACAGGTGGATTTTCAAGCAAGAATTTAAGTGTAGGTCATTATAACAGCGCTTATATCGATACTGTCATAAGCATATTTATGATTATCTTTTCTATCAATTTTAATATATACTTCTTATTTCTTATAGGTAGTTTCAAGCAAGCTCTAAAAAGCGAAGAATTAAGAGTTTTTTTATCGGTTATTACAGTATCCGTTGTTATTATTTCTGTTGTCCTTAGTATAAACTCTATTTATACAAATATAGGTGTTTCCTTTAGGCATTCCCTATTTCAAGTTGCTTCTTTGATATCTACTACCGGTTATACTACCGCTGACTTTGCCTCATGGCCTTTGGCGGCGCAGATGATATTGTTGTTGCTGATGTTTGTTGGGGCGTGCGCGGGGTCTACCGGCGGAGGGCTAAAGATATCAAGGATAATTATCCTTTTTAAGTCCGGCTTTAAGGAAATAAAAAGAGCCTTATCTCCCAGAACTGTCTACATATTAAAATTTGAGGGAAAGCCGTTAGACGCAGCCATTCACCATGGTGTGTTAAGATATTTTAGCCTTTATATGATTATTTTCTTTATTTCTCTGCTGTTGGTATCCACGAGTATGGATAATAGCCCCTCTTCTTTTGTTACCGCCTTTACAGCAATTGCCGCCTGCCTTAACAATATTGGGCCGGGCTTGGCAAATATTGGCCCGTTAGGGAATTATTCGGGATTTAGCAATTTTGCTAAAATAATTTTATCTTTGAATATGCTAATAGGCAGGCTGGAAATCCTGCCCGTGCTGCTGTTGTTTAGCCCTAAACTGTGGCTGAAAAGATGAAAATTTATTTCAGCGTTTCGATTAAGTTCAATTCTTCTTTTTGCTCTTGTGTCAACGGCTCAAAAAGTGAAGGGTTATCCTGATTCAACAAGGGCGTAATCGTAAGTTTGCCGTCTTTGTCAATCAAAAATTCGGTATGTCCGTCGCTGAATCTGTCATTTTTATTATTCATCATGAAAAGGGAATAATAAAGCACGTGCGTCCGCATAAAGTAAGAGCCGAAAGAGGAGCTTTGCGAATATAACAGCTTTACGCCTTGGTACTCCACGCAATAATCGTTAATATGGTCATGGCCGGATACAACCGCCTTGGTGCTGCCAATCTCCAATATAGCGTCAAACATACCCGTATTGTAGGGAGAACTGCATTCCTCCTCTCTGCGCATACCGTATATTACTTTATCTTCGCTTAACGCGCTGTTATAGGCAGCGGTATATTCAACCAGCGGAATGTGCATAAACATTACGGAAGGCGGCATTTTGCCGTTTTGGGCGGCGATGGAGCGCATTTCGTCTTTGTACCACTCTATCTGGTCGTATTTAATAAAATCGTAATCGTCTGTATACTCAAAATTGTACTCTTCGCAAAAATCCTCTTTTAGATAATCTCCGGAATCAATAAACACAAGACTTTGAATAATCCCGCCTGCGGAATCCTTTATATTGACAACGCAGTTACCGTTGCCCCAGATGCCGGGCGCGGAGGATATTATGCAATGCTCATAGCTTGAATAAAGCTCCACAAATTCCTCTCTGGAGGGGCCGAACTGATTTTCGCCGTCGTGGTTGCCCAATACAAAGCCCCAGTACTGATTGTGTTCCTCAAAGAGGGCGGCAAGCGTCCTTGCTCCGGGCTCTGAATTCGCTCCCAGCACTATATCGCCGCAAATCACTATCAGGTCAGGTTTCTCCTGAACTATGGTGTTCCTAATCA
>JBMNTS010000072.1:0-3690 GCA_050945855.1 Christensenellales bacterium
TTTGACGTTTAATACGCAATCGAAAAGCCTGAGGGTGCGCACAAGATTCTCCACCCTTTCGTCTTTCTCCCGGCACCTGATAACGATTTCTTCCTCCGTTAAATTGTCAACGGTTTCTACTTTAATATTCATCAGCTATTTTTCCTGCAAGAAAAATATTTATTTCACCCAGTATTTCCACAATCCTGCCGCTCTTTTCCACCCTGACATCCATGTGCGGTTGCACATTGGTGTAAACGGCAATGATATTGTCCAAATTACTCAGCCTGTATTGACCTCTGAGATCGGCAATTTTCCTGTATACCTGCCCTATGGTGGCTATAAGCGCTTCCCTGATTTGAGCCAGTTCGCTTATATATCCTTTTACCATATCCTTTTCTTCCTGGGTAAGCTGCAACTCGGCGGCGGTGAAATTCTTTACGTTTACTTTAAAGTCGGCTATTGCCGCCTCTATCAACAGCCTGTTTTGGTCCACGCTCGCCTGCTTGTCTCTTAGCTGCGCCTGCAATTCCAGCGCCTGATTGACCTTTTGCAGATTTTCGCCGACCGACAAGGTATATACGGGGTCCGTATAGCTTTCCGCGGACATTAGCTGCACGCTTTGCACGCCCGAATAAACTCCCGCGGACAAATCCTCATTATCAATATTATCCATGCTGGAAAAGGTCTTTTGCGCATTTGTCAACGCTTTATCCAATCTTGCCAATTCGGACTTGGAAAGGCAGCCCGAAAGCCCCGCGCATCCCATTGCCGCGATTAATAAAACTGTTAATACAGATAGCAATTTTTTCATTATCGTATCCTCCCTGTTAATATTCCGCCGTTGCCTGATCGGTAATGCAATTATATGCCAAAATATCTGCTTTTTCAAGAATCCTCCTCCCGATATGCACAAAACAAGTGGCAAGTTG
Source organism: Christensenellales bacterium (assembly GCA_050945855.1). Classification (GTDB taxonomy): domain Bacteria; phylum Bacillota; class Clostridia; order Christensenellales; family DTU072; genus CAYSNP01. The sequence goes on from JBMNTS010000072.1 coordinate 912, forward strand.
CATAAATACTCTGCTTTAATCAAAACAAGTTCAGGTTTACGGGTTGACTATTGCCTTTTCTTTTATTATAATTGAAAAATAATCAAAGTTGCCGCTATTGCGCGCCAAAAGGGTAAAATGGATAATACAAACAATAAAAACAGCAACAAAAAAGCGTTATTTCAGGAAACGGTTAAAGAATTTTTGCGCAGTATGCTGGTGGGATTTATACCCGTAGGGCTGGATTATATCTTTTGCGCCGTGATTTTTTACTTCTTCGGGCTGAAGGATATGGGTTATTCCTTTATAGAAACCTTTACTATCGAAAAGGAAATGGTATCGGGCGGCGTATCCGCGGCGGGCACGGCTGTAGGATATCTGGCGGGGTTTATCGCCTCCTATTTCCTTTCCACGTATTTTATATTTAAGCACAACAAAAAGGCAAAGACCTTCTCCGGCATAATGCGCTATATCGGCATTGAGGTATTTGCTTACGGCTTCAACGTTTTGCTCGGCTTTTTACTGCTTAAGGTATTGTCTTACACCTTTGCCTTTATCGCAAGAATAGTTATAAGCTATCTGGTAGTGTTTACGGCAAGAAAATTTTTGGTTTTTATGCCCGCGAGTGCGGAAGAGCAAAAAAAAGAATAGGTCTACAGTCATATTCAGTCTTGAATTTTATTATATAATAAGATATAATTATTGTGATATAAGGCGTTTAGTACGCCTTTTCAAAGGGCAAAGGGTCGCGCTTTACGGTTATGTCCCTTCGCTGTCGTTAGGATAAATATATACGCATGTCGGGAGAAAATATCATGTCAAAAGGTAAAGTTATAATATCAATAATCGCTTGCATTGCGGTGCTGGGCGGGGTCGGGTTCGCGGTCTTTTCATATATAGGACCGTATTATTCGGAAAACTATGATAAAACTATTGTGTATATCGGCGATTCGCTGTGCGAGGCGCTGCTGGGCTCCTCTCCGCTTTCGGAGAGGGACAGCTACGGCTTTTATGCGGTGGTCGGGCGGCGCAACAATTATCGCTATGTAGACGCTTCCGTATCCGGCGATACCACAAAGGGGCTGTATAGCCGTCTTACCAAAACAGATTCCGCCGCGAAGGTAAAACAGCACTGGGTAAGCGAGGCGGATATTATTTATATATCCATATTGGGCAATGATTTTTTGACCGGAAACGTGTATCAAACAATGAGGGAACTGGCGGAGGACGATTATACCCGCGTTGACAATATGGATGCCACAGCAAGAGAATATTTTGCCAAATGTATTGAGCGGGTAAAGCAGCTTAATCCCGACGCCCCCATTATCGTAAGCACCTTGTACAATCCTATGGAAGCGGGCACCAATATGATTACCGAACAGCAAAAGGCGGAACTTATAGCGTTCGCCGGCGGTGACAGCGGCATTTTGCGTACCGTGGGAGCCAAATTGCTGCAGACCTTAAACAGCGTAATTTTCGATTATCTGGCCTCTGACCCCGGCGCGTTTGAGGTGATTGACGTTTTTTCCGCTTTTGAAAAAATCTATAATAACAACCGCGAGGCAGGGGTAGCGCTGCTGTACGGCGACTGGCTGCACCCCTCCAACGAAGGGCATGCCGTTATCGGCGACCTTTTGCAGGCAAAGCTGGAAGAAATGGGACTGGCGGACGCAAAGACCGCTTTAGCCGAGTATAAAAGAATACGTCTGCAACAGCTGACCAGGCTTTATGCCAAAACGAAAGTAAATACCCTTTCCGCGAAACTGAAAATACTTGCTTCCTCCTCCTGCGAAGAAGTCACAAGCGCGTATTTTGACGCCGTAAGAGGAGTTACCCCCGACTATTCCGGCGTAATAGTAAGGCGGCCTTCAGGCAAGAAATTCAGCGAGGACCGCACCTTTAATCTGTCTGCCCTTGAGATGGACGGCGACGATTATTCTTCTTTTCTGGATAAAGCGAAGTCTTCCTTTGTTTTCAGAAAGGACGGCACCTTTTCCGTTTACTTAAGGCTTAACAGCGTCAGCGCCATTGTTGTAAATTCCTTCCTTAGCTCTATGGGAGGCGGATTTAATCTGGAAACGGATTTAGGCAGCGGCAATTTCGCGACGGGCATAGACGTTTATATCAAAAATATATTCCCGGGCTTTGATTTCCGCGAATTGGAAAAGGATGTGGAGCTTATTTCCTCCTGCGGCATTTACGTGCACGGTCTGGATTTTGATAAACCGGAAATCAAGGCGCTTGCGGATTCCCTCAAAGAAAACGCGACCATTCCCGCAGGCTTTAAGCTGCCGGACGATTTTGCCCTTGAGATAAGAGGATACTATTACATACAAAAAGAGGGTGAGTTCACGCTGCTGCAGATGCCCGTAGGCAACGTGACCGCGCACGGCTCTCCTTATCTGTACGCCGTACTTAATACCGATTCCGACGGCTCCGAAATGGTGGAATTGTTTTTAGAGGTGCCCAAGGTAAGAGTGGAAGGCAGGGCGTAAAAAGCTACAAAACCGATAAACAATATGATAAACAATATATCAGATACCGCTATTAGGTATCTGATGTTTTTTTCTGACCAAAATCTTAACATCAAAATATATGGCGTATTTTATTGCTATAATTCAGGCTTGTTGTGTTATAATTATTCAAATAAAGGTAGGTGTCGGCTATGAGCAATTTTGCCTGGATTACGATTTTCGCGCTGGGAGCGATGGCGGTAAACTCCGTCGGTATATTGGTAATTTATAAAAATAAGGAGTGGGCAAAAAAAGCAAAGGAATACTTTATGTGCTTTGCCGCGGGA
>JBMNTS010000073.1:0-3615 GCA_050945855.1 Christensenellales bacterium
ACGTCAATTTGCTTGCTCTTTTTTATATTTTCCATAATGCTAAAATACCTTTATCAAGATAACGGCGCGTTTGCGATTAAACTTTGCCCGAATTTTATGAAATTATATTAATTATACGCTTTTTTATATATTCGTCAAGCATCTGCGCCGGGCAAGCTCCGCCTGTATCTTTTTAAGATATTCCCCGTCCAGCTTGTAGAAGAGGAAGGGAATCACGGACAGCAGATTAAATACGGCGGGAATCAGCGAAAACATCATAAACAATCCCGCTCTGGTCCTCTCCGATTGCATATAAAGGTCGCTTTTCCCCGGTATCAGTTCCCCTATGCCAATTGCCTCAAAGCCTATCCAGGTCAAGATAAGGGTCATGGTAAAGTCTTTGAATCCGCTGGCTACCTTGCTGCGGAAGGACATTATGGTAAAGGAGATGCCCTCCTGCCGTACGCCTTCCTTCCACTCCATATAATCCAGCGTATCCGTGCACATAAGAGTAGGGACTACGTTCAATATACCCGTGGGTATTCCGTAAAGGAACATCAAAGCGGCGATTACATACAGATTCATATAGATTTGGCCGATTATAAACACCAACCCCATAATTATCGACAATAAAAAGGTAGCGTAAATATACTGCTTGCGGCCGCTTATTTTCTTTGCCAGAAAGGCGGGCGCGAGCATGCCGATAAGACTGCCTATCATGGAAGGCAGGGAAAAAAGTATCTGACTTTCGGGTTTGAGAAAAATATAAGTGACGACATAAACAATGCTCGCGGATATAATATTGCGGAAAAAGGAAAGGAAATTGCCTGTAACCATCAGCAGCAACGGCTTGTTTTTGGCAAGATAGCGAAAGCCCTCAAAAATATTATGCGATTTGACTACGGTAGGCTCTATGCGCTCCTTTATGTTCAGTCCGCCGAAGATAATAAAAATTGCTCCCAGCGTGGACAATATTATTGCCGTTGCTAGATAAATCGCGGACGCGCTGTCCGTAATAAAAAAGCCGATGGCGATAATCACCATCGCGATTTCGCCTCCGGCGGAGCCAAAAAGCCTGCCCAGAGATATCATTTTGGTGCGCTCCTCATGGTTGGGGGATACTACGCCGGGCAATGCCTGCAACGGCGCGTCCACGAAGGTGTAAAGCGAACACCATATAAGATAAGTGACGTACATATAAATGATTTTTCCGGTATCCGAAAACCTGACGGGCAAAAACAACAATACGGTTACTATAGCGTAAGGCACGCTGAGGTATACCAGATAAGTCCTTAGTTTGCCGTATTTGCCTTTGGTGCGGTCGATTATGCTTCCCTCGATAGGGTCATTTACTCCGTCCCAGATTTTGGATACCAAAAACATACTCCCTACTATCAATGGGGAAATACCGAGTATGGTAGTATAAAAGATTAACAGATATCCCTGCGTAAGCCCGGCTATGGAACTGCCGAAAAAATTGCTGATGCCGTAAGTTATGTAATCTTTTGGTTTAAGGTACTTTTGCATTTGATTGTCGTCACTCCAATTCCTTAGTGAAAAAATCTCCCTTGGGATAGCTTAACACAAACGCGCCCGCGCTGCTCCACGCCTGCAGCAGGGAGCCGTCGGGGTGAACGGGGCTGAAAAATTCCACGGGCGTGTAATTTCCCTTTTCTATGTTTTTTTCAAACCAGCGGGTAAGCGGATAGGTGTAATCCATATCGTGCATAAGTTTGGCGTAAGCGTAAGCCGCGGAGAGATAAGGCCAGTCCCCGCCGTTGTGGTAGTAATAGGGCAGGGAGGATTTCTGCACCACATCCTCAATATCCTTGTAAAAGGGAAAAACGCAAAAAACCCCGAAGTCGCCCGCGACTTGATTGGGGTTGTTTTTGGATTCCAAAAGTTTTTCCATATTTTTAAGCGTGCTCAACGCCCGCTCTTTATCGCACAGCCCGAAAAGAATAACAAGGCAGGTGTCTATGGAAAGGTTATCCTCTGTAAAGTCCTTTTCCTTATAGTTGACAAAATACCCTTTTTCCTCACTCCAGAGTATGTCGTTAATCGCCGCCTTCACCTTCTCATAATTTTCATAGTATGCCTTTGCCCTTTCTGAACAGCCCTTTGCCTTACACAATCTGCTCATGGCAAAAAGAGCCCTTGCCCAAAGCGCCTCGTCATAAGTGACGTATCCGCCTCTGAATACGTTGTCGCACCAGTCCCGCCTGTTGTATTCGCCCTCCTTTACCAGCAGCCCTGTATGGTCGGCGCTTGCGCCCAAACGGTTAAGCGCCTTCACGGCGGCATCAAAAACCGTTCCGCATTTGCAGGGATGAGTGAGTATGCTTTTATCGCCGGTATGCACTATGTAATCGTACAGCAAAATCACAAAAAAGGCGGGGGAATCCAAATGGTCGCCCCAGTAATTTTTAAAGTTGCTCTTTACCGCGGAAGGGCATTTCCCGCTTTTTTTGTCAATGCCCTGCGCAAGCGTAATTATCTCCTCTTTTACCAGGTCGGGGCGGACGGGAAGAGCGGCAAGCGAAGTCCAGTAGGCGTCACGGTAGTAGGTACGCGCGGGAAACTGATACACAATGCCTGCCAGAAAGCCCTTGAATCTGCCTAAATCCTTAAAATTGGAAAGGGCGCAATTCAGCAGGGAATGATAATACGCCTTCAAAAACTCGTTATCCGCGGGATACGCGTTAAGGGAGTCTATATACTCCTGCGCCTCTTTTTTCTTTGCGTCAAAATTTATAAGGCATTCGCGCACGTCCGCGTAAGAGCCGTCTTTTCTGCCGCCCACGCTTAAAGTATAACGGAAGCATTTTTCCTTTCCGGCCTCCACTCTGCCGCCGAACTTTACCTGCGTGTAATGCTTAAAGACCTTTTCCAGAGGCGCCCCGTTTTCGCTGAACGCAAAATCCAGATAATAATCCCCCGTCAAATCGTTGTGAATATAATCGCAGCCCGGCTTTTTTTCGCAGCCCGGCTTTTTCCCGAGCAAAAAGCCCGAAATTGCCCTTAAAATCACGCTTGGCTTAAATCTGGAAAAAACCAACTCCTTGAGATAAGAGGTATAATGCACCCCGTAATTAATTACGTTTTTAAACTCCAAATCTTCCTTGGCATACACTTTAATTTCGTTGTAAATACAATTGGAGCCGTTGTCCAGAAATTGGGTAATGGTTAAATCCGCTTGGGGCAGCGACAATTCGATTATCTGCCTTCTGCCCGCCATGCTTACCCTTTTTTCCGCGCCCCAGTCAAGCGGCTTTCCGTTAAGGGAAAAAAGGGAATAAAAACTGTTAAAGGCAAGGTATTTATTAATAACGGCGTATCCGCTCAGCGCGCCTTGCCCGTCAAACCCCGCCGCGATAAGGTTGTTGCTTACGTCATATACCGTCTTTTTATAAAAAGGACCGGTGAATATTATCTCACCGTTTTTATAGTTTATCAATATCTCTTCCTTTCGGCTTACTTGTCGTTTGCGATAATCGCGCGCCCTATCTGATTATAAACCCCGAATACTTCCTCGTTGTAATACTCACTTTCCTTCAAAAAGAATTTGCGCAGCGGCACGGTAAAACCGTCGTTATCGTACACAAAACAGAACAAACCCACAATCCGCTTGTCCGC
>JBMNTS010000074.1:0-3084 GCA_050945855.1 Christensenellales bacterium
AGACCGAGGACTTAAAGTATTTTTATCCCACCAATGTGCTTATTACCGCTTACGATATTATCTTTTTCTGGGTTGCGCGTATGATTTTCAGCGGTTTGGAACACATGGGCGAGGCACCTTTTTCCCACGTGCTTATCCACGGCATAGTGCGCGACGCTCAGGGCAGAAAAATGTCAAAGTCCTTAGGCAACGGCATAGACCCGATTGAGATAATCGAAAAATACGGCGCCGATTCTCTGCGTTTTTGTATGATTAACGGAGTTGCCCAAGGCGGAGACTTGCGTTTTTCCGAGGAAAAAGCGGAAGCGGCGCGCAACTTTATGAATAAAATCTGGAACGCCGGGCGTTTTGTGCTGATGAACGCGGAGGGCGAACAAATCCCCACCTTCGGTTCTTTCCACCTTACCGCCGCGGACAAGTGGCTGCTTTCTAAGTTAAACGACCTTGTGAGCGAAGTCAACAAAAACCTGAAAAAATATGAAGCGGGCCTTGCCTGCCAGAAAATTTACGATTTTGTGTGGAGCGAATTCTGCGACTGGTATATCGAACTGTGCAAACCCGCCTTATATTCGGATAACTCAAGACAAAAACAGAACACGCTGTCCGTATTGTTATATGCGTTCAAGACCATATTAAAGGTAATGCATCCGTTTATGCCGTTTATTACCGAAGAAATATGGCAGGCGCTGCCCAATGCCTCCGAGAGCATAATGACAGAAAAATACCCGACCAAATCCGCCGGTTTTAAGCGGACGGCGGAGGCGCGCGCGTTTGAGGACATAAAAGACATTATCAAAGCCATCCGCAACAAAAGAGCGGAAATGAACGTACCCCCTTCCCGCAATTTCGGCATATATATAAACAGCGCGCAATCCGCGTATCTGGCAAGGAACGTAATATATATTCAAAAACTCGCAAATGTTCAGGACGTCATATTTGTGACGGAGCAACCTAAAGAGAAATGCGCGAAAATCGTGTTGCCCTTGGGTGAAATATATATCCCGCTCGGAGACCTTATTGATATTGAGAAGGAACGCCTGCGTCTGGCAAAAGAGCGGCAAAACGCCCTTTCCGAACTTGAAAGAAGCGAAAAGATGCTTGCGAACCCGGGCTTTATTTCCAAAGCGCCCGCGCAACTGGTGGAGGCGGAAAGGCAAAAGATAATTGTCAATAAGGAACTGCTTGCGAAAATAGATAAGGCGATAGAGGAATACAGCTGACAAATGGCAAAGGCGTACAAAAACATACTTTTTGATTTAGACGGCACTCTTTCGGACAGCGCGCCGGGCATACTCCGCGCGTTTGAATACGCCTTTAGTAAAATGAACAGGCCTCTGCCCTCTCACGAAACGCTGATAAGCTATATAGGACCGCCTATTGAGTATTCGCTAAGAGATTATTTTTCCCCGCAGGAATTGATTGAGGTCAGGAGTCACTACAGAGAATATTATTTAGAAAGGGGTATGAACGAAAACACCCTTTATAAGGGAATCCCCGAGCTGCTGACCCGGCTGAAGGCTAAAGGCTATAACCTGTATGTGGCAACCTGCAAAGCTACCTACAACGCAAGGGATATCCTTGCCAACTTCGGCATTGCTGACTGTTTTATTTACATCCAGGGTGTAGAGCAAGGTATTTTTGACAAGAGCGGCGTTATCAAAAAGGTAATGGACGACTTCAATCTTTCCCCTTCGGAGACTCTTTTTGTGGGCGATACCCGCCACGATACCTTAGGAGCGGCGGAAAATAATATAGATATGTGCTTTGTGACTTACGGTTTCGGCAAAGCGGAGAGCGTCGCGGACTTGCCTGTGGTATATTTTGCGCCCACGCCGGAAGCCGTAGGGGATTATCTTGAATAACGCAAAGTTATGCGCGGGTATGTTTTGACTTTTGATTTTTTAATTGATACAATAATAAACAACTTATATCAGCTTGAAAAAGGAGCAATTACACAATGAAGAAAACGCCGTTTATCAGCTTGGAAAAGGTAAAGGAAATCGCAGCGGTTTATCCCACGCCCTTTCATATTTATGATGAAAAAGGCATACGGGAAAACGCAAGGGAGCTTAATGCCGCTTTTGGCTGGAACGCTGGCTTTAAGGAATACTTTGCGGTAAAAGCCACTCCCAATCCGGAGATATTAAAAATTTTGCGCGAATGCGGAGCGGGTCTGGACTGCTCATCCTATACCGAATTGCTTATGGCTAAGGCGCTGGGCTTTTACGGTGACGAGATTATGTTTTCCAGCAACGAAACCGCGGCGGAGGAATACCTGCTTGCCCGCGAGCTTAACGCGATAATCAACCTGGACGACATCACTCACATTGATTTTTTGCGCGAGGTTGCGGGTATTCCCAAAAAAATCTCGCTAAGATACAATCCGGGCGGCGACTTTAAAATAAACAACATGATTATGGGCAACCCCGCGGACGCCAAGTACGGGCTTACCCGCCCTCAGATGTTTGAGGCGGTAAAGAGGCTTGCCGCTTTGGGTGTGGAGGAGTTCGGCATTCACGCCTTTTTGGCAAGCAATACCTTAGGCAACGATTATTACCCCGCTCTTGCCAATGTGATTTTTGAGCTGATGACGGATTTGGTTAAGGAATACAACGTTAAATTCGCCTTTGCCAATCTTTCCGGCGGCATAGGAGTGCCCTACCGCCCCGAGCAGGAGAAAAACGATATAAAGCTGATAAGTGAACAGGTGAAAAAGGTTTATGAGGAAACGCTGTCCGCAAACGGCTTATCCGATGTCAGAATTTTTACGGAATTAGGGCGGTATATGCTTGCCCCTTACGGTCATCTCATTACCAAAGTAATACATTTCAAGCACATTCATAAGGAATACGTGGGCGTGGACGCCTGCGCCGCGCACCTGATGCGCCCCGCCATTTACGGCGCTTATCACCATATTACCGTATTGGGTAAAGAGAACGCCCCTTGCGATATGGTTTATGACGTGGTTGGCTCCCTTTGCGAAAACAGCGACAAATTCGCGATAGACAGGCGGCTGCCCAAAATCGAGTACGGAGATTACCTTGCCATTCACGACGCCGGCGCGCACGGCTACGCAATGGGCTA
>JBMNTS010000075.1:0-2877 GCA_050945855.1 Christensenellales bacterium
TTGAGAAAAAATATACGAATCTTAAAAAACTTATCGGCAACGATAACGTTTTTGCGGGGGCGTATAAAACGATTGAAAATATTAACCAAATGAGGTGAGAATGGCAAAAAGAGCGTGTGATTTTCCTATTTATCTCTTTAACGAGGGCACCAATTACGAAAGCTACAGGCTTATGCGCATTAATTATGTGGTTAAAAACAAGCATAAGGTATGGCGGTTTAGGGTATGGGCACCCAATGCGGAGAGCGTAAGCATAGTCGGAGATTTTAACAAATGGACTGTGGGCGCGGACGCTATGGTAAAAATCGGCGGGGGAATATGGGAAGGTTTTGTAAAGGGCTTAAAGAAGTTTGACAATTACAAATTTGCCATAAAGGATAAAAACAAAAGAGTAGTCCTTAAAGCCGACCCCTTTGCCCTGCATACCGAAACGCCGCCGCATACCGCGAGCAAAGTATACGATATTACCGGCTTTAGGTGGACGGACGCCAAATTTATGCAAATGCGCAAAAACTATCCGCATTGGTCAAAACCTATGAACATCTATGAGGTGCACGCGGGCAGCTTTAAGCGAAACAACGGCGAATACCTGGACTACATCTCTCTTGCGGACACTTTGATACCTTACGTCAAGGATATGGGCTATACGCATATAGAGCTGCTGCCGCTTACCGAATATCCTTTCGGCGGAAGCTGGGGATATCAGGCGACGGGGCTTTACGCTCCCACCTCCCGCTACGGCACGCCGCACGATTTTATGTATTTTGTCAACAAGTGCCACGAAAACGGGATATTCGTAATACTGGACTTTGTTATTTCGCATTTCCCCAAAGACGAGTTCGGGCTTTACGAGTTTGACGGAACTAAACTGTACGAGTACGATGACCCCTGCAAAATGGAGCATAAAACATGGGGTACCAGGGTATACGATTATACCAAAGGGCCGGTGCAGAGCTTCCTTATTTCCGCCGTAAACTTCTGGCTGGAGTATTACCATATTGACGGGATACGCCTGGACGCGGTGGCAAGCATGCTTTATCTCAACTATGACAGAAAAGACGGGGAATGGCGACCTAACGCGGAAGGCGGGATAATAAATCTGGAAGCCAAAGCGTTTCTGCAAAAGCTCAATAAAGCGGTGCTTACAAAAAATCAGGGCGTTATAATGATAGCGGAGGAGAGCACGGCTTTCCCCATGGTGACTATGCCCGAGGAAATAGGCGGATTGGGCTTCCATTACAAATGGAATATGGGCTGGATGAACGACACGCTGGACTATATCAAAATCGACCCGTATTTCCGCAAAGACCACCACGACAAGCTGACCTTTTCCTTAACTTACGCTTTCAGCGAAAACTATATTCTGCCTTTTTCCCATGATGAGGTGGTGCACGGCAAAGCCAGCATGATAAGCAAAATCCCGGGAGAGTATCAGAAAAAGTTTGAAGGTCTTAAAGCGTTGTGCGTATATCAGATGACGCACCCCGGCAAAAAGCTGAATTTTATGGGCAACGAAATAGCTCAATTTGTGGAATGGGATTACCGCAAGGAACTGGATTGGATACTGTTGGATTTTGAAACCCATAAGCAATTTAAGAATTTTGTCAGACGGCTGAATCATTTTTATAAGGCGGACGCTCCGCTCTATGAGTTGGACTGCGACCCCACCGGCTTTAAGTGGATTGTGGTAGACGACAAAGCGCAAAACGTTATAGCCTATTCCCGCTACGGCGCGCAGGGAGAAGAGAGCGTAATCGTCATTAACTTTGCGGACGCGGGCAGAAAAAAATACCGCATCGGCGTGGACAGTCCCGGAGGGTATAGAGTGGAAATTGACAGTTTGGGTATCCGTGACGGAAGCGGCGGGCAGCCAAAGAGCGTTTTTGCCGCCGAAAATATCCCCAGCCACGGCAGAGAGTATTCCATAGAATTCTCTCTTGCGGCCAATCAGGCGATGATACTAAAAAATATTGATGACAGGGATAAAGGAGAAAACTGACATGAATACAAAAAAGAAAGAAATGATAGCCATGCTGCTAGCGGGCGGTCAGGGCACAAGGTTGGGGTCGCTTACCGAGAATGTGGCAAAGCCCGCCGTGCCTTTCGGGGGTAAGTACAGAATAATTGATTTTACCTTATCAAATTCCATCAACTCAGGAGTGGATACGATAGGCGTACTTACCCAATACAAGCCCTTTGAGCTAAACCAGTATATAGGCAACGGTCAGCCCTGGGACTTAGACAGGGTGGACGGCGGAGCGTTTATCCTGCCTCCCTATCAGCAGGCAAAAAAGGGAGAGTGGTACAAAGGCACCGCAAACGCCATTTATCAAAATATCGAGTTCATTGACCGCTATTGCCCCCGCTACGTGCTTGTGCTCTCCGGCGACCATATTTACAAAATGGACTACAGCCTTATGCTTAAAGCACACGAGGAAAAGCGGGCGGACTGCACAATAGCGGTTATCAACGTGCCCAAGGAAGAGGCAAGCAGATTCGGCATAATGAACACACGCGAGGACGGTGAGATTTACGAGTTTGAGGAAAAGCCCAAGCATCCCAAAAGCACCAAGGCTTCCATGGGCATTTACATCTTCACCTGGGATAAGCTGCGCACCTATCTTTACCGCGACGAAGAAAACCCCGCAAGCGACAACGACTTCGGAAAAAACATCATACCCATGATGCTTGCGGACAAGCAAAGGATGTACGCTTACGAGTTTGACGGCTATTGGAAGGACGTGGGTACAATAAGTTCGCTCTGGGAGGCCAATATGGATATCCTCAAGGAAGACGGCGGACTTAACCTTAACGACAGAAAACTGAAAATCTACGCGCGCAACACCGCGGAGCCCCCTCACTTTCTGGGAGAGACGG